>NZ_JBKBWN010000007.1:0-250741 GCF_046314235.1 Anaerobacillus sp. | reverse complement strand
TGTCTAATTAGTAACCCACATTCTACCAATATCACTTTTTCGGGATCCATTGCTACCTATTAGTGACCCACTTTTTCCAATAGCTACTTTTTCGGGATCCATTGCTGCTTATTAGTGACTCACTTTTTCCGTTAGCTACTTTTTCGGGATCCATTGCTGCTTATTAGTGACCCACTTTTTCCGATGGCAACTTTTTCGGGATCCATTGCTGCCTATTAGTGACCCACTTTTTCCGATGGCAACTTTTTCGGGATCCATTGCTGCTTATTAGTGACTCACTTTTTCCAATAGCTACTTTTTCGGGATCCATTGCTACCTATTAGTGACCCTCTTTTTCCGATAAGCACTATTTCGGGATCCATTGCTACCTATTAGTGACCCACTTTTTCCAATAGCTACTTTATCGGGATCCATTGCTACCTATTAGTGACCCACTTTTTCCAATAGCTACTTTTTCGGGATCCATTGCAGCTTATTAGTGACTCACTTTTTCCGTTAGCTACTTTTTTCGGAATCTATTGATGCTCATCGGTGCCTGGCACCTAATTTTGCTATTAGCTTACTACCGGCGCTTTTGAGTTTTTCGTTCCTATTTTACCTTCCTTTTTGCCACGAACATATTGAGAGATAAATAGTAGAGTCAGTAGTGTTACGCCGGTCAGATCTGTGATCCAGTGGCCGTGAATTAAAACAAGTGCTGCTACCAATGCTGCTAATCTTTCAAACCAGAAATACTTTACAAATAACCATCTTTGAATAAAAGAGGCGAAAGCCACAATGCCAATTAATGCCGTAAAAATATTAATACTGACATCAATCCATGTTGCATCTGGGTTTAATAATAAAATCGTTGGGTTTGTCGCAAAAGCAAACGGGAGCAACAACGCCCCTGAATCGAACTTAAATCCTTGGATCCCTGTTCGAATCGGCTCTGCCCTAGCAATTCCTGCAGTTGCGTATGCCGGTAAATTAATCGGTGGTGTGTCATCTGCTAATACGCCATAATACAACACGAATAAATGGGCAGCAAGAAGCGGAACACCTAGACCAACTAATGCCGGAGCAATCATCGCAGCTAAAATAACGTAGGTTGCCGTCGTTGGTAGCCCTAACCCTAATATTAAACATGCAAAAACAGTAAGAATTAACGCAAAATATAATTGAGTATTATCAAAAACTAAAAACGATGGGAGCATCGCAGTAACATTCCCAGAGAAGGAAATGATCATATTTGATAATTTTAGAGATAAGCCAGTTAAATTTACAACCCCGATTAAAATTCCAGCTGTTCCACAAGCAACGATAACAGCTAATGAATTTCTTGCCGCTAACTCAAACCCGTTAATGAGCTCTGTTAGCCCGTAACGAACAGGGGCGGATTCTACTTTTAATTTCTTTTGTCCTACAGCAAAGAGCACGGCAATCACTAAACTAATCACGATTAAAAATGGAATTTCGTTTCTCCATAAAATATCGCGACTCGTAAATTGGTTTACAAAAGAAATGATATATTTAAGACTAAAAGAAAAGCCAATTAACACTGCGGCATACAACAAACTTCTACCAATTCTTTCTTTAAAACGGTGTGCAAAAAACGCGAGCACTAAAATAACCACGATTGAGAAAAAAGCAGAGTTTGGAACCGTAAAACCTTTAATTAAGAAATATAGTAAAACAAAGATTGGTAAGATCAAATAACCTTGTTGAAGCAACGTTTTTCTTGCGGAAACGAGCTCGCTTTTCTTCAGACCACTAATATTATTTTTAGCGGCTTCAAAATGGACCATTAACAGGATGGCCACATAGCAGAGGATCGCCGGAATAAACGCACTTTTAATAATTTCAACATACGGGATATTCGTGTATTCAATCATTAAAAACGCAGCAGCTCCCATTATCGGTGGTAAAAATTGACCACTTGATGATGCGGCTACTTCAATCCCTCCTGCTACATGAGGTTTAAAGCCTACTTTTTTCATGAGCGGAATAGTGAACGTACCTGTTGTGACAGCATTGGCTGTCGAACTTCCAGAGATACTCCCTAGCATTCCACTTGCTAGGACGGCAGCTTTTGCAGGACCGCCTTTGAAACGGCCAAAGGCTCTTAGCGCTAAATCAATAAACATTTTCCCCGCACCTGTCGACTCCAAAATCGCGCCAAATAGAATAAAAATAAAAACATACGTTGCCGAAACACTAATTGGTGTGCCAAAAATCCCTGCAGTTGTATACGTCATTTCATAAAAAAAACGGTCAAAGTCTGCTCTCACATGCCTAAAAGCACCAGGCATATGCTCGCCCAAAAAGTAATAGGCTATAAAAACACTAGCAATAATAACTAATGGTTTACCAACAACTCGCCTCGTAGCCTCTAATACCAATAGCACAAGAGCAACCCCAACCGAGACATCCAATGTTGTCGGTCGTGCACTTAAAATTGAAGGTGAATGTTGATTTTGAATGATATAAAACCCGACAAAAGCAACAATTAAAGCAATACACAAGTCATACCAAGGAACTTTCTTTTGACTCAAACCTTTTTGGATTGGATACATTAAAAAAACTAAGGCTAGACCCATTGTTAGATGAAAAATAAGGTGCGTCCTAGTTGACACTTGGAGTCCAAAACCAGCGGTATAGAAATGGTAACCAGACATGATCAAACATACAAATAAGACCACTACTGCCCATCTTCCCGTTAATATTCGGTCACTACCTTCTAATTCCAAAGCTTTATTCAAATCGACCTTTTCTTTACTCATCCTCTCGCTCCTTTCCTTCTTAATTTCAGACCCGAAAAATAAATTCAAACCAACTCAAGCTTTTTATATAAAACTTAATATGGGTTCTTGTAAAGGGCTGTTCTGATAAGAAAACAACTTTGTCGCGAAAATGAAATGTATGTGAATGTAAATGTGATGGCTGCATGTGGAGAACATCGATTGGTTCATAGAGATCTTTCATGATGTAATAGCCATCAATGATTTCTACCGTTCCTTTAAATTGAGAAGGCAATCCAGCGCCAAATGACCTTGTCCAGCTTTCCATAGCAAAAATTTGTCCAGTACGGTCAACCTTAAATTTTTCAATCACTAGTGATTTTTCAACAGAATGAATATATTCGTGCCAAAACCATTCGTCAGCTAAAATTCGATTTTTCCACAAGATTTCCTTAGTCTTCGCCTCTTCAATGACGAGAATTTTATGTGGGCTAGACAGCGTCGAAATAAACAAGAAAAGCATGGTGCTACAAACGATTATAATTACTTTCTTTTGTTTAAAAAGGGCATTGCAAACACGCAATGCCCTTTCTGAAACTCGTGCCCTCTTACTTATTAGCTTCATCAAAATAACGCTGTGCTCCTGGGTGAACTTCAATAGACATACCATCTAATGCCGTTTCTAATGTAATATCTTTACCACGAGCATGAGTCGCTTCAATAACATCTAAGTTTTCAAAGATAGCTTTTGTCATTTCATAGACTTGATCTTCTGGTAATGTTTTGCTGACAATAATCATCGCTTGTACAGCGACTGTTGTTGCATCACTACTAGTACCATACACGTCACTCGGCAGATCAAAATGAGTATAGTATGGATATTTTTCCGTTAATTCCTTTATTTTATCTGGATTAATACTAACGATACGTACTTCCCTACTTGCTTTTAATGCTTCAATCGCACCAGTTGGCGTACCCGCTGTAATAAACGCAGCATCAATGTTGCCATCTTGAATTCCGCTAGCAGCATCACCAAAACTCATAAATTCAATATTTAAATCGTCATACGAAATACCATGAGCTTCAAGGATTTGCTTTGCGTTAGCTTCTGAACCAGAACCTTGGTCACCAACGGCGACACGCTTCCCCTTTAAGTCATCGACAGTTTCAATTCCACTATCGGCAGATGTCACAATTTGGACGACTTCAGGATAAAGAGTAGCAATCCCATAAAAATTATCTGTCACTTGTTCAAACATGTTTGAGCCTTCATGAGCATAGTAAGCAATATCATTTTGCACTAAACCTAATTCAGCTTTTCCATCATTAATGTCGTTACTATTAACAGTAGACGCCCCACTTGTAACCCCAGTTGCAGTTACACCATCAACATTCTCACTAATAATTCGCGCCATTGCTCCACCTAGTGGAAAATAAACCCCTTGCTCCCCACCAGTTAAAATCGTGACATCTTTTACCCACTCACCATCTCCTGATTTACCTGAATCAGAACTACCACACGCAGCAAGAAGCGTCCCCACCGCAAGTAGTAAAACAAATAATAAACTATACTTTTTCAAAGTACTTACCCCCTAATTTAATTGTTTTATACATGGTTCCTACGAATAAACCAAGTTGGTAAAGTATATGTCCAAATATTACAAATATTACTGAAGCATTTACTCTTTGTTGCCTGCGTAATTTAGGTGCCCGGCAGCTATTAGTGACCCACTTTTACTCGTAATACCTTTTTCGAGATCCAATACTGTCTATTAGTGACCCATATTTATTCGCCATACTTTTTTCGGGATCCATTGCTGTCTATTAGTGACCCATATTTACTCGCCATACCTTTTTCGGGCACCATTACTGTCTTTTAGTGACCCATATTTACTCGCCATACTTTTTTCGGGCTCCATTACTATCTATTAGTGACCCATATTTACTCACAACGGTTTTTTCGGGATCCATTACTGTCTATTAGTGACCGAAATTTACTCGCCATACTTTTTTCAGGCTCCATTACTATCTATTAGTGACCGAAATATACTCACAACACTTTTTTCGGGATCCATTGCTGTCTATTAGTGACCGAAATTTACTCACAACACTTTTTTCGGGATCCATTGCTGTCTATTAGTGACCGAAATTTACTCACAATACCTTTTTCGGGATCCATTACTGCCTTAAAGTGGACTTCTGTCAAGAAATGTGACAAATTTCTATTATTCACTAGATTTTCTCCATCTTGAAACGATTTAGGGGTAAAATGAGCGTAAGACTATGATTAAGGATGTGATATGATGCATCAGGAACAAATTAACGAGGAAGTTATTCGGATCTTAAGTGAACATAAGGTTGGGACACTTTCGACTATGAAGGGAGATCAGCCATTTTCGAGGTATATGATCTTTCGCAATGAGGAGTTTACACTCTATACAATCTCTAGTAAAGCTACTGAAAAAGTGCAAGACATCCTAGAAAATAATAAAGTCCATATTCTATTAGGTTTTGAGGGTGGCGGCTATGGCAAGCCTTACATTGATATGACGGCTGAGGCAACGATCCACGATGACAAGGCACTAAAGGACAAGTTCTGGCACGATAATTTCCGGAAGTACTTAACGGGGCCAGATGACCCCAACTATATCGTAATTCGCTGTGAACCTAAGTCAATTCGTCTCATTAATCATCCTGATTTAGATGGACCAGCAACTATTAAATTCGATTAAATTGCATCAACGACAGTTGAAGCATTTTAAACTAGAAATCGCAGGTAACATTCTCTTCGCTGAAAAGCTGTAATGAATTTAAGCCGCTCTTTCAAGGATATCCAGTGACACCTTCTCATCTGGATTAATGCCGTTTTTAATAGGCCATCATCATTTTTCGCTTTTGATCAAACACGGTTTCCCGTAAAAAAAGTGATACTCCCTCAGTCAGAGGAGAATATCACTTTTTTCATTTAAACCAGCCTTTATCTTTGAACCTAGTAATTGCTTCGATGCGGTTGCTAACATCTAACTTATCAAGAATAGAAGAAATATAATTGCGGACTGTGCCAGTCGTAATGAATAACTGCCCTGCGATTTCCTTTGTACTCTTACCTTCAGACATTAGAACGAGCACTTCGCTTTCGCGGTCGGTTAATGGGTTTTCTTCACTATATACTTCATCTACTAACTCAGATGCGTAAATACGTTTGCCTTCCATGACACTGCGAATTGCGTTTACTAATTCTTCACTAGGGCTATCCTTTAACATATAGCCATTTACCCCAGCTTTGACTGCACGTTCAAAATAACCAGAGCGGGCAAATGTTGTTAGGATGATCACCTTACAGCCAATCCCCTTTAACTCTTCGGCTGCGTCCAAGCCACTCTTAAATGGCATTTCAATGTCCATAATACAAATATCTGGCTTATGAATTTGTACTAATTTTACAGCCTCCTCACCATTACTTGCTTTTGCCACAACAGACATATCATCCTCTAAATCTAATAGCGCTGCTAGGGCACCTAACAGCATTTTTTGATCCTCGGCAATGACAATTCGTATCATGGTAACTCCACCTCCACTTTTTGTTTGAAGACGTTTGGTACTCTAATGATAATCTGTGTACCTTCTTCAGAAACGATTTCTAGACTCCCATTGACGAATTCAAGCCGCTCTTTCATTCCTTGTAGTCCATTTCCCGTGAGGTTCGCTAGAGAGTTTCCTATACCTACTCCATTGTCGATGACTTTTACGATTAACTCTGTTTTTAATTGTTCAATGGTAATAGCACAGGCTGAGGCGTTACTATGCTTGACAACATTTGTAACGGCCTCTTTTATACACATACTCACTACATTTTCTGCAATAAGTGATGTATTAGGTATTTTGGCATTTCCTTCAAAAGTAAAAGCAATCCTTGCTGCTTTTAAGATTTGTTCAACTCGATAAACTTCATCTTCTAGCTTCGTTCCGCGCATTTCTGTAACCATTTCCCGAACTTCTTTTAAGGCGATACGAGCCGTTTTTTGCACATCTTTTATCTCTGAACGAGCTTGGTTTGGATTACTATTAATTAGTTTACTTGCTAAATCACTCTTTAAACCAATGAGCGAAAGCTTTTGACCTAAAGTATCATGTAGATCTCGGGAAATCCGCTGTCTTTCCTCTAATTTTACTAGCTCCGAAATTCTTTTATTGGCATCTTTTAACTGCCCTTGTAGCTTATCTTCTCTACTTTTGTTATACGTACTGACCGGAAGAAGAATGACCGCAATTACACTAAGTAGAACAAATGGCCACTGAGTCGTTAACACCTGCCTATGTATTGTCATGAAACCGTAGTAGATCGTTGTAAACGTACATGCAAGTAATATTCCATATAAAATGAAAAAGGTAATCCGGTTCTTTAAGTTTCCGATAAAAAAAGCCAGAAAAAGAAAAAAGTAAATATAACCAAACAACAGACTCATTGCTGTAGCAATCGCAATTTGAATACTCGTCCAAAAGTAGACCAACCATCCTTTAGAAGCGAACGATAACACGTAGCATATGAAAAATCCGACAATCATCGCAATCCCAAAAACGACTTGAGAAGTTGATGAAGATTGAAGAATAAAGTAGAAAGGAAGAATATAAAAAACAATCCATACAAAAGGACTTAGACCTGTATTTTTCCTGAATTTATCTCTAAAATTCTGCATACTTTTTCACCATCCTTAAGTACTATGTATAAGAAAAACGAAACTTACGCTATAGGATTAGCGGTAAGCCCCGTTTCACTATCTGATCCTTTAATTGTAGCATACATGTTAAAGCTATTTTCTCGCAAGTCGAACTTTCTGCTGTTCTCCTTGAGATTCGAAGAAATTTTTCACGGACTCATGGTTATTTACATAGTTTTTTAGGTCTTTAAAGCTAATGAATTTTTTATTTTTTTCATCCCAAAGGCGATAATTTAAAGATTTCAAACTTGTCGCAAGTGTAATCGTTGTAGCCTTTTGAAGGTCAGTCGTTTCATTATGGACCTTTTCCAAATTGTAGTTCGGTACTCTCGGGCTTAGATGGTGAACGTGGTGGAAGCCGATATTCCCTGTAATCCATTGAAGAAGCTTTGGAAGCTTGTAGTAAGAACTTCCTTCTACTGCTGCTTGGACATAACTCCACTCTTCTTCATTTTCAAAATAAGAATCCTCAAACTGATGCTGTACGTAGAACAACCAAATTCCTAGTAAACCAGCGATGAAAAAAATCGGTCCTTGGATCATGACAAACGCCTGCCACCCAATTAACCAAGCTAGGAATGCGTAAAGCGCAACGATTGATACATTTGTAACATACGTATTAATTTTTTCCTTTTGTCTAGCCCCTTTACGATTAAAACGATATTCGATTAGAAAAACAGCTACTGGTCCAACACAAAGCATAATAAACGGATTTCGATAGACACGGTATGCAATGCGACGCCAAACAGACGAATTTTTATATTCCTCAACTGTCAGTAACCACATATCACCAGTACCACGTTTATCTAGGTTGCCACTCGTTGCATGGTGAACAGTGTGCGTGTGTTTCCATTGTTGATAAGGAACTAACGTTAGTACACCAGTAATTGTTCCTAATATATCATTAGCCTTACGACTTTTAAAAAACGATTGATGACAGCAATCATGAAATAATATGAACGTTCGCACCATAAATCCAGCTGCCAAAACTAATATTGGCAATGTAAGCAAGTAAGACACTGAAAGACTTAAATAAGCAACATACCATAAGGCTAAAAGTGGACCTAACGTATTAAAAATCTGTATAACGCTCGCCTTTGTATCAATTTTTTCAAATGGCGCAACGTCTTTTTTAAGTTTAGAAATTTTAGATACACTCATTATTTACTCCTCCTTGATTTCATGCTCGAATTATCGTAGCAATTAACAACATTATCACTATACATAGTATAGAAAACTGACTGTCATTTTATAAGGCATAAACGTCAAGTTATGAGGATGACATTTGTCATATAGGACATATTGTTTATTGCATTTATCATTGCTATTTATGAGGCAAACACTAAAAAAATATAAGTGTACTTCCATAAATTACTAGCCTGTAAATCTCTAACAAATTATAGAGACTTGTTCAAGTAAATCCAGCGACAGCCTCTAAAAAGCTGTTTAACGTATGGAGGATTGTAGAAAATTTAGTTCATACAAAAGAGACTGCCCCATAAGTTTCAACTCACCTCGAAGTGATACCTCAATATAGAGTACGCAATCTATATTGAGGAGTCGAAGTGGCTGAAACATTTGGACAGCCTCTAATATTGCTATTCAATTTAGTTTTTTAAAAGATCAATTAATCGAGCAAAGCTCTCTCATTATCGTTTCATTTACTCTTGTTTACGCATGTTTTTGTAGATTAATACACAACTGGTGATAAGCATCCGCCTCATGCTTCATTCCCTTTTCCCGATAAACCTTTGCTAACCATTGTAATGGTTTGCACTCGTTAGGGTTTAATTCCATTTCCCAACTAAAGCACTCTAATGCCTTATCCCATTGTTTAAATTCATAATACAATTCACCGAGTGTTTGCATCTGATCTAAATCGTCATTCAGCCTTTCAATTGTAACCAGTTTTTCAAATAATTGACGTGATTGCTCATTTTCTTTAAATAATTCTAGCCACGTTTTAATATAAGTGATTTCATGTGTTTTCAATAACGACACGACGTATTTTGTAAGAAGCTGCTCAGCACGATCAGGGAACAAGTTAATGACACCATTTAATAAGACATTTAGCATCTTTGGCTCTAAAGAATGAACGCTCACATCCAGCTGTTCTAGGGTTTCTCCTAACAGTTCAATTTGCTTGTTATTCAGCTTGAACTCAGGATTGTTCATCATTTTTAACACTGCATCAATCTTTTCATTGTCTATATATATGGAGAATAAGTCTTGTTGCAACGGTTGGAAACTTGGGATATCGTTCGATAAATTCTCTAAGATCATCAACGAATCACCCTCACTTAAATGTTGCTTAAGTAGTTGTTTGAGCGGAATATAGTAGTTAGTTTTAGGGGTTAATGTTAGTTTTTCTAAGTACAGAGCAATTAAATCAATCCAGCGGTTTTCGTTCTCATAGTGACCTACAAGTTGCTCAAAACATCGCTCATCTTGCTTCTTTGCATATAGTGTTTTTTCCGAAAAAATCAAATCCTTACTAAATAGAGTCCCACTATTTTCACTATACATCTCTGTATATTTAGTAAAACTTCTGTCGCTAGCAAGCGGTTTGACCCAACTGTTTTTTGGTGCAAAGTCCATTAATACACGAACAATTTGGTAGCCCAAAAACATTTGTCCATTACGACGGTATTCATAAAAAGTAGATTGAATTTCAGTAAAGAGTTGTTTTTTTGGAATAAACGATTCAAAGAAGGTTAAAATAAACGCTTTTTCGTGCGGAGTGTATCGTTTCTCTAATTTGCTTAATAATGATTTTACGTTGACCATTTGACAAGGGTGATTTGCGGAAAACAATGCATTGATAAACGGGTGAGGATGGGTAAAAACGAAACCTTTCGTAAAGGCGTGCTCGATGAAGGAGTGGCGACGCAGTTTCGTTGTTTTAAACGCCGTCAGGAAATTGTATTTATAAAAGAACAGATAATAAACCTCTTTTTTTTCAGTAAATGCCTCAATAATTTGCCCTTGCAAATACAGTGAAACTCTTTCAACTTCTAAACGGATCGGCTTTTTATGATCATATAGTAAGAATTGGTCTTCAATCATTCATATACCCCCTATCATTACATCAACTATACCATATTTTAGAAATAAACACATGTCGGCTCGAAACTACTATAAAATCGAAGTTAAAAAGTCGCTGCCTCCCTTTACTTCGCTGTAAAACTCTAACGAATTTTAGAAGCTCGTTCATGGAAAGTAGCGACAATTTCACTTAATTAACTAACGTTTGTTTATATTCATTCGGAGTAATACCAACTACTTTTTTGAAAACTTTGCTAAAGTATTTTTCATTTTGGTAACCTACATTGTAGGCTACTTCATAGATTTTCAAATGTTCATTGGCGAGTAATTCCTTTGCTTTTTCCATACGAATTTTCGTTAAATAATCCGTCAATGTTTCCCCATATTGCTGTTTGAACTTCCTTGAAATATATTCCTTACTTAAGAAAAATCGATCTGCAATTTCTTGAAGATTAATTTCATCCTGGTAATTTGTCCGCAAATATTCTTCAATGTTCTGGATACTATTCTTTTCTTTTTGATATTTTGCCTTTGATAGCATTTTGATTAAATGATGAAATTCATTTCTTTTTTCTTCTTTAAATTTACTAAAAGAAAAGGATCCATCTTCTAACCAATAAGCATTACCTATATAGAAAGGCTCAGAATCAACAATATTGTAATCATGTAACCAGTTTTTCTTTAATTGCTCAAACTCACTTTCCCAATTCGTGATTTGCTCTAATGTTAGATGATTGGCGTGTTCAAAGAGCCTAAAAACTTCATTTAAGTGAGGGTCAATTTGTTCAATATTGCCGCTTTTTATTGCCCACATTAATTCTTGAGAAAAATCAAAAAGAGTAATCATTTTAATTTCACTTAAATCTTTTTCTGTTATCATCATTTTTCGTTTCATTAAATTATGGTTTAAATGAACTTTTTCAGCAGAAATGTAGGCTGACGCTATGTTGCTAGCCTTGCCCCCTAAACAAACTGAGCTGTTAAATTTGAATAACTGATAAAAAATAGAAACGATCTGCTCAGTCATGAACGCTAAATCTTTTTGCTTCCAAAATAGTAACACAAACTCCGAATCCTTTTGAAAATTTCGGAAGCAAACTCCGGCATTATTTTTTCTCATAAGCTGATTACATTTCTTTAAAAACGTTGCTAACATTCCTTCAAGGTCATCAGACAGCTTTTTTTCAAATGGCTTTGTTGAAATAACACCAGCTTGATATTGGACTTTATTGAGATCCACATTGAATTCAGTTTTGACTCTTTTCGTTTCGATAGAATAGTCATCCGAATGCTTCGTAAGTAAGCGAGAAAAGAAATGATCCCAATATAGCGGTTTCGCTTCATCTAGAACCTGAGTTTCTTCGATCCGTGCTTTCCTTATAAGTTCTTGGGCTTGCCATTCCTTTATTGCCTTTTCGATTGTTTCATTTAAAATCTGCGGATCAATCGGTTTTAAAATATAGTCAAAGCTCTTATATTGAATCGCGTTTCTCATGTATTCATAATCTTCGTAGCCACTAATGACAATAGTCGTACTCGGTATATCTGAAGAGTGTAGCCATTTCAATAAAGCAATTCCATCTCTTTTAGGCATGCGCATATCCGTAAAAATAATTTCAGGGCGATGCTCATTGATCAGCTTGATTGCCTCATCTCCATCTTCAGCTTCAAAGATTGTATCAATTCCAAACTTATCCCACTGACCCAATAATAATAATCCTTCACGAACATGTTTTTCGTCGTCAATTATGATCGCTTTCATCTTTATCTCCATCTGCGTTTATTGGTAGTATAATTGTTACTAGAAAACCGCCTTCTTGGCTATTTTCAAGCCACATAGCAGCTTTATTACCATAGTAGAGTTTTAACCGAGTATATATATTCTTTAAGCCGATATTTTCATCGCCCTTACCAACCTTTTTTTCTTGACGAATATGCTGATAAACATCAGCTAGACGACTTTCAGAAATGGAAACACCATTATCGCTAACAATGATATACAAATATTTAGATTGTCGTTTACACTCAATTTTGATTTTCCCTATTCCTTCACGATGATCAAAACCGTGTTTAAAATAATTTTCAACGACTGGTTGTAAGATCATTTTTGGTACTTTAACATTCGTTACTTCGTCGGAAACAGCAATAGAATAATCTAATTGATCCCCAAATCTTTCTTTTTGCAGTAATAGAAACGCTTTAATATAATTAATCTCTTTTATTAATTCAACTGTACTTTCTTCCTGATCAATTCCATACCTCATTATACTTGAAAGTTGCGTAATTAATGTGTATATTTGCGGAACTTGATTTTTTAAAGCGACCGTTCCAATTGATTGTAATGCATTATATAAAAAGTGGGGATTAAGCTGAGATTGTAATACTTTTAGTTGATTTGTCTTATTTTCTATCTCAAGCTTATATTCACGATTAATCAAATGGTTAATTCTCTCTATCATTTTTTTGAATCGTGATCCTAAAATCCCAATTTCATCACTTCCGAATGACTCAAATTGAACTTGCATATTTCCTTCTTCAATTTCTTGAATTTTCTTTAGTAAAATTCGAATTGGCGACGTAATTTTAAACGACACAAATAAAGTCAAAAGAACTGCTAGTATTAAGCCAATGCCACCAACTACAATATTTATTTTAGCTAGTTTAAATGCACTCTCGGACAAGACGGAATTGGAAATCCGCTTTACTAAGACCCACCCACCAGCAGGCTGTGAGAGCCGATCATAAATCATTACTCCGTTAAAATTATCCTCTTGCCAAACCATCTGGCCATTCTCTTCTCCTGTTTCTAGTAATGCCTCAATCCACAGTTGATTTTCGCTTGTCGAGTCTAGATCCTTTATCGAGCTATAAATAATTTCACCGTTGGAAGCTAAAATGAAAAATTCCTCTTTATCTTGGTTATATAGATTTTTACTCAATTCATAGATTCGCTCAGGTGATATCTCCAATGATATATAAGCAAGAATATCAGTAGAAGGAACATTCTTAAATGCTCGATGAATCGTAATTCCTTCTTTAGTTTGTTTCATCGAGGAACTGTATGTTCTTGGCGTTTCAATATACATATTATAAGGACTATCTTTCACTTTCTGGAAAAGTTCTTCGTTATCTGGTTTCCGCTTTTTAGTAAAGACAACGGTAGATTGTTTCGTAGTTGAAATAACCAAATCTTCTTCTGCGAAGGTAATTTCAACCCTTTGAATATAGTCCTCTCCATAAAGGATACCATTAAGTACACCTCTTAGAAGCTCGACTTTAATTAAATTATCATTTTGATATGGGTACTTCATATATGTGATAAAGTCTGCATTATTATACAGATTGAGCGTTAATTTATTCAATCGATTAATATAATTTTCTAAATTAGATTTCCCTTGATATAAAAGATTACTAGTTTCTTGGATCGACTGTTTTTGCAACGAGTCTTTCGTATGAAAATAGGTAATCATAATTGCACTACTAAACGGGACAATTGTAACGACAAGTAAAAGAACGATAAGCTTATTACGAATGCTTTTTTTAATCATAGACTATACTCCTATCTCTTTTACTAAAACTTAAGGCTTACCGTCATACTCATAGGCATTGTAAGTTTAAACTTTTACATTAAGCCACAATCCTAAAAGATTGAAGTATAAGAGAATTATAGCCCACAAGAAACTCAAAAATAAAGGGAAATAAAATAGAGAGCATGCCCAAAGTTAGACATGCTTTCTAATTTTATACTATTAAGTTATTTTAAGTTGTTCCAGTGCTCTTGGAAACGAGTAACTACAGTATCGTAGTCAATTCTATCAGCAGCGTATTCTTGAATTGTTGCTGCAAATTCTTTATTTGCTCCGTCTGGCCACATGAACCATGTCCAAGGGATTGTTTTATTAGCAGTAGAGTACTCTAAAATTGATTGACCTAATGCACCTAATCCACTTGGTTCAATGTTATCAAATGCAGGAATGAACGCAAATTCTTCAGTAATATAACGCTTACCAGTTTCTGAACTTACCATCCAGTTTAAGAATGTTTTTGCTTCATCTAAATGCTCAGAATTCTTATTAAGTACCCAGTTATTCGGAACTCCTACAGGTAAACGATCAGATTTTGCAGCATCGTCGTTAAGGGCGATTGGTAAAAATGCCATATTAATATCTGGATTAATTTCATAAATCATGTTTTCAGTCCAGTTACCTTGTTGTAGCATTGCTGTTTGACCAGATGCAAATAATGTTACTTGTGAGTTGTAATCCGTTGTTAATGGATTAGCGTTTGCAAAGCCGATTTCAGTATCTAGTACTTCTTTGAATTGTTTGAATGCCTCATTACCAACCATTGTTTCAGAACCATCGTATAATCCAGCGATGAACGCTTCTGGATCATCTTGTTGCGCAAATGCAATGTTTAATAAATGTTGACCAATTACCCACCATTCAGCATATCCAGCTGAGAAAGGTGTAATTCCTGCTGCTTCAAGCTTTGCAGCAGCATCTTTCAACTCAGAAATCGTTGCTGGAGGTGTTGTAATTCCAGCTTGCTCAAATAAGTCTTTATTGTAAATGAAGCCATAGCCTTCAAGATTTACAGGCATACCATATAATGTACCGTCTTCATCAGTTGTTGGTACAGCACCGATAGGAAGTAAATTCGCTACCCAAGGCTCATTTGAAAGATCAGCTAAATGTTCTTTCCAAAGCTCTAGCTCTTTAAAACCACCGTTATTAAAGATGTCAGGTTTTTGCCCAGAAGCAAATTTAGCTTTAAGCGCAGCGCCGTAGTCAGCACCTCCACCTACTGTTTCTAGCTTGATTTTAATATTTTGATGCTCTGCTTCAAACTCATTAATTAATTGTTGAAGTTGATCAGCAATTTCAACTTTAAATTGGAACATATTAAGTGTAACAACTTCATCAGTTGCCTTTGGTTCTTCAGTTTTCGGCTTTTCCTCATTCGTACCAGTATCTTTTGTACTTGTGTCATCTGACGAACAACCTACCATAATACCTACACTTACCAATAACATTAAGCAAAACAATAGAAAGCGTTTCATAAAGTCTTGACCCTCCTAATATTTGTTTTATATTGTATAAGTCTTTTGCTACTAACTAATAGCAAAGACGAAATACCTATTTAATAGATCCTGAAGCAATTCCTTTAATAATGTGCTTTTGCAAGAATAGGAAGAATACAATTATTGGCATAATCCCTAGCATTAATGCAGCTAAGCCCATGTCCCACTGCTTTGTATATTGCGCAAAAAATGAACTTGCAGCTAATGGGATCGTTCGTAAATCAGGGTCTTGCAAGACGAGCATCGGTAATAAATAGTCGTTCCAAATCCATAGAGTATTTAAGATGACGACAGTAACGGTAATCGGCTTTAACAATGGGAAGACAATTCTCCAAAATACCCCGAACTGACTGCAACCATCAATTCTTGCTGCCTCTTCAATTTCGAATGGTACTGTTTTTATAAATCCATGAAAAAGGAATAACGATAGTGGAACTCCAAACCCGAAATACATAATAATTAACCCTGGTATACTGTTTACAATTCCTAAGGTTCCTCCTAGCTTCATTAACGGGATCATCACCGTTTGGAATGGGATAACCATTGCGGAAACGAAGAAGATAAAAAGTATCTTACTAAATCTGCCTGGCGTTCTAACCATTTTCCAAGCAGCCATCGATGTAATAACGACAATTCCAATATTACTAGCTACTGTAATAATTAAAGAATTCCAAAATGCTCTTGGGAAATTTATGATGTTCCATACCTTAACATAATTTGAGAATAAGATCTCCTTCGGCCAAGCTGCTGCATCTATTAAAATTTCTGCAAAGCTTTTCACAGAGTTTACTAGAACGAAGTAAAAAGGAATAAGGAAGATGAGTGCTATTAGGATCCCTATGATCTCTAGCATAAGAGTTTTTTTCGTATACTTTTCTCTCATTATGCCTCAACCTCCCTCTTTTTCGTAGTCCAAACTTGAACTGTCGTAAATACAGCCACAATTAAAAAGAATATAATTGATTTCGCTGTTCCTAAACCATAGCGGTGATTTTGGAACGCTTCTTGATAAATGTTAATGGCCACTGACTGAGTAGAGTTGAATGGACCACCGCCAGTTAACGAGATATTTAAATCAAAGATCTTAAATGCCATTGAGATTGTTAAGAAAAAACAAATCGTAAATGCTGGTAAAATTAATGGAATAATGATATTAATCAAGATCCGGAATTTAGACGCTCCGTCTATTTTCGCAGCCTCTAAAATATTGTGATCTACACCTTGTAAGGCAGCAATGTAAATAACCATCATATAACCACTAATCTGCCAAGCAAATACTATAACAATTCCCCAAAATGCTGTCCGCTCATCACCTAACCACGGTAATTGAAAGAACGAAAGTCCAGTTAAGTTTCCAACAGAGGCAAACCCTCTAACAAAGATAAACTGCCAGATAAAACCAAGTAAAAGTCCGCCGATAACATTCGGAATGAAGTATACAGTTCTTAATATATTGCGTGTTTTTAATGCTGAGTTTAATAATAACGCTAAACTAAAACCTATTAAGTTACTAATTATAACAGCTGCAAACATAAATTTTGTTGTAAACATAAAAGAGTTGAAGAAAGCGGTATCACTCGTGAAAATCCTTCGGTAGTTTTCAAACCCGACCCATTCAACAACAGAACTAACTCCATTCCAAGATGTGAAGGAATAATATACACCCATAAAGAAAGGGATGATTTGAATCGTCAAGAAGAATAACAACGCGGGTCCAACAAAGGCCGCATAAGATAATACACTTTTCCATTTTATTTTGCGTTTCGGAACGCTCTCAATCATTCGCTTTGGATCAGCTACTTCAGTCTGTTTAACCGTATTCACTACTTGTCACCGCCTTTTTGTAATCGTTTTCTGCAATCGCTTACTTTTATTATATAGGGTTCTATTTTTTGGAGGGGAGACAATATTGACAAAAATAGGAGACAATTTTAACTCTTTTATTTACTAGAGATTTTGGAGGAATTTAAGTTAAGTAAAATTTGTGAGCATTAAATTTGGATTTAACAGGTCATCCGTCGTATAATCTTATTAGGATATTAGTCCTAGTGCAAAATAATCATCAACGGAGGAAACATCATCATGAGCATATACGATTTTTCAGCAGTAGCTATGAATGGCAGAACAATTTCATTAGAACAATTTAAAGGGAAAGTAGTATTGATTGTTAATACAGCTGGTAGATGTGGATTCACATACCAGTATGAAGATCTACAACGTTTATACGACCGTTATAAGGACAAAGGATTTGTTATCTTAGGATTCCCTTGTAACCAATTCGATAATCAAGAGCCAGATACGAATGAACGAATTCAAACATCTTGCATGCTAAACTACGGGGTCAATTTCCCTTTGTTTCAAAAAACTGATGTGCGCGATGAAAACGCCCATCCACTATTCCAATACTTAACACATGAAAAAGCATTTGAAGGCTTTAATAAATTTCACCCAGTTGCAAAAATCTTAATCCCATTACTTAATGAAAAACACCCAGAGTATCTAGTCAATGACTACTCAATCAAATGGAACTTCACGAAATTCCTAGTTGATGCATCCGGACAAGTGACTAAGCGCATCGAATGTACCACCGACATTATCGATATTGAGCAAGATATCGAACGCTTGTTACAAGAGACAGCGGTGTAAGAGAAACAAGCTATCTGGGGCAGTTCATTATCACTCGGTTTTCGAGGGCAAAACACTACAGAAATCCTACTGAAATCACGCAGATAAAATACTAACATTAATAACACTTACCTCAGAATTGGGTAGTGCTACTATTGTTAGTATTTTTTATTTTAAGTTACCCTTACGTATAGAAGGCTCTACACGAGTGGTTCCACGTTACCTTTACGATCGATCATCTCTGCTGACGGGCAAATTGAGACCTTCCACGTTACCTTTACAAACGATATCATCTTCTGACGGGCACATTGACGCTTCCAACTTTACCTTTAATGACGATATCATCTTCTGACGGGCACATTGACGCTTCCAACTTTACCTTTACTAACGATTTCATCTTCTGACGGGCACATTGACGCTCCCCACGTTACCTTTACAAACGATATCATCTTCTGACGGGCACATTGACGCTTCCAACGTTACCTTTACTGACGATATCATCTTCTGACGGGCACATTGACGCTTCCAACGTTACTTTTACAAACGATATCATCTTCTGACGGGCACATTGACGCCTCCCACGTTACCTTTACTGACGATATCATCTTCTGACGGGCACATTGACGCCTCCCACGTTACCTTTACTAACGATATCATCTTCTGACGGGCACATTGACGCCTCCCACGTGACCTTTACTAACGATATCACCTTCTGACGGGCACATTGACGTCTTCCATGTTACGTACAACTCTACAGTTCATATCAGCTGCTAAAATTCATTTAATAGTTTTTTACCAATCACCAATACACAAGTAACCCGTTACAAGTAAGAACTCGTAACGGGTTTTATCATGTAAATTGCTTTATCACGCTATTTTCCCAACAAAGCGATCACGTACCGCAATAGGTCCGGTAAGGATGATTTGACTTATCAGCAGGTGTACAATAATTTCCTTGCTCTGGTGAATGCGCGTATGGGTTTGAAAGAACAGCGAGTAATCGCTCCATCACGCTGTAATCACCCTGCTCCACTGCAGCATTTAAAGCCTCTTCAACGCGGTGGTTACGAGGGATTACTGTAGGATTGGAGTTTTGCATCAACTGTTGAGAGTCCTCTTTTGTTTCCTCCTGCCTGTTACGCCGCGCCTCCCACAACTTATGCCACTCTGTAAATTCTGTTGTGCCAAACAAGGCTGTATCCTCCGTAGTTTCATATGTTAAGGCCCGAAAGGTATTGGTAAAGTCGGCACGATGATTTTTCATGATAGTAAGGAGTCCTTCAATAATTGCTTCATCCTCTATCTCTTCGTTAAATAGACCAAGCTTAGCCCTCATTCCGTTGAGCCAGTAACGGTTATACACCTCAGTAAAACTTGCGATTGCTTCTTGGGCTATCTTAACTGCTTGCTCTTGATCATCATGCAGTAAAGGTAAAAGCGTCTCGGCAAAACGCGCCAAGTTCCAGCCACCAATTCGTGGCTGATTACCATAGGCATAGCGCCCTTGACGATCAATCGAACTAAATACGGTTGCTGGATCATATTCATCCATAAACGCACAAGGTCCATAGTCAATCGTTTCTCCACTAACCGTCATGTTGTCAGTGTTCATGACTCCATGGATAAAGCCAACGAGTTGCCATTTCGCAATCAATTTCGCTTGGTTTTCTGCTACTTTTTGAAGCAGCACAAGATATCGATTTTCGTCAACTTCAATCTCTGGATAATGCCGCTTAATCGTATAGTCAGCCAAGGCCTGAAGTTCCTCTTTTGTTCCCCAATTTATCGCATATTGAAAGGTTCCAAAGCGGATATGGCTCGCGGCAACTCGGGTAAGAATTGCACCTGGCAGTTCCGTTTCTCTAATTACGAACTCCCCCGTTGTCACTACGGCTAAACTACGGGTAGTCGGAATCCCAAGCGCATGCATCGCTTCGCTAATAATATATTCACGTAGCATCGGTCCCAGTGTCGCTTTCCCATCACCACCACGCGAAAATGGTGTTCGCCCTGAACCTTTTAGTTGAATATCAAAGCGTGCACCATCTGGCGTAATTTGTTCACCAATTAGTACTGCACGACCATCGCCTAGCATATTAAAGTGGCCAAATTGATGACCTGCGTATGCTTGAGCAAGTGGTAATGCACCTTCTGGAACCTCGTTTCCAGCGAAGACAGCTACATTGTCTTCATTTTGTAGTGCCTTACCGTTCAACCCCAAAGATGTTGCCAACGGCTGATTAAGGATAACCAACTTCGGTTCGCTCACAGAGTCCGGGTTTTGCCTTGCAAAAAATGAATTAGGCAAACTAGCGTAACTATTGTCTATATTCCAACCTGTTGCTTTTGTTTCTTTTTTCTCTGTCATCGTATCACCTTTTCTTTTAATGGCTTTTTTTCTATATTTATGACCTTATGTATCCCAACAATGTACAATTTAATAAACTATTTATTAGGTTTTGCTTCAGTAAATTTATTATACCTTAGGGATTATTCTATAGAAATTTATAAGCCTCTAATGACTCTCGGTTTGCCAGCTTTTCAATTTCACATCAATTAGTTGTAGCTATGTTTTTTTCAAAGTATTATAAAAGGGATCAAACTCAACAAATCAACAAGGCTATGTTTTTTTCAAAGTAATAGAAATTTAAGACATCCGTACAGCTAGGATTACTTCTATGTAATTAGATGTTTCAAACTCAAGTCATCGTAAAGGAGACAGGAAAATGGTTGGTTTAGCATTGCTCGGCGCCTGGCATGTTCATACAAAAGGCTTTGTAGAGGAAGCTCTTAATACAGGGATGGCACAATTAAAGGTTGTTTGGGATGATGATCAAGAAAGAGGTATATCATTTGCTGAAGAATTTGGCGTGCCTTATGAAGTAGATTTAAACAAAGTTCTAGCTAATCCAGAAGTAGATGCGGTGATTGTAGAGTGTGCAACTACAAAGCACAAAGAGGTTATTATTAAAGCAGCAAACGCAGGAAAGGATATTTTTTCAGATAAAGCTTTAGCACTTTCTGTAGCTGATTGTTTAGACATTAAGAACGCTGTCGAGGAAAATCAGGTTAAGTTTATGGTGTCATTGGAATCGAAAACTATAGGTGCTTATCGTTACGCTAAACAATTAGTTGACGAAGGTAAACTCGGAAAAGTAACTTCTGTTTATTTTAGACGGGTTCATCAAGCTGCGATAGATAAAGACATGCTCCCAGCCTACTGGTTTAATCCTACGGAAACGGGCGGTGGGGTTACATTAGATTTAGGTTGTCATGGCCTTTATCTTTTACAACATTTTTGCGGAACCCCTAAAAAGGTTACATCCATAATGAACGAACTTTATGGAACTGGCAGTGATGAAAACTCCACGACTGTCATTGAATTTGCGAATGGTGCAATAGGTACTGCTCATACCTCTTTTGTTGCCTATCAACTTGACAACATGTTAGAGATCATTGGTACAGAAGGGATATTGGTCATTTCAGGTGCTCACAATTTCAGAGTATTGTTACAATCCAAACATGTACCCGGTCATGAATCGCTCTCACCAGTTGAAAATGAATTACACCCCACCGATACTGAGTTACCAAGCGCCCAATTTGTTAGGCTCGTAGCATCAGACAACTTGCAAAGCTTGCCTGACTTCGACATTAATAAGGCTATCTCCTTAACCCGTCTTATCGAATGCGCCTATCAATCGGCAAAAGAACAGAAAACGGTGCTGTATTAAGCAGATTCGTATCAAGTGCAATATTACCTCATATAAAATATAGCTAAAGGAACAAGCAACGACGCTTGTTCCTTCTTAATAAATGTCTGTAGATGACTTTAGTGTTTTTCTCAATAATTATCTGTCATTGACATTTTTATTAACTTTCCTTCTCATCGAGTGTAACATTGGGGTAAAATATTTTGCCCAAAATTTATTCGCATATAGATTGGCTGTTTCAAAATCAACATGAATATATGGTACTTTAGCTGCTCTACAATGATCTGCTGCATGCTTCAATAGCTTTATACCTATTTTTTTATTTCTATATTCAGCTTTAATGTACGCACCAATTTCATCAATTAGAACGCAGTTTTTCACAGACAAATCTATGAAGTTATTTCTTTCGCTAATACTTAAATTCATAAAGCCAATGGCAATCTCTTGCTCCCATGCAATAAATACCGTATTCTTTGTGATTATTTCTTTAATCTCTTCGATAGTAACCTCATCTCTTTTTAAAAATAAAGGAGCTGAAGCATAGTATTCATTTGACTCACTTACAAGCTCAGATAATACACCGACATCTTCAAGCGATGCTGCTTTAATCTCGTATTTGGTTTCCTCGCTATAGTTAATATCACAGTTATTCATGGCATCGATCAAATAAGATCCGTATCCTAATTCAAATAATATTGCTTTTAGTTTTAGATCATTAAAGAATATCGTCCACATATGATTAAAAATATTTTGATTAACCCATTGCTGTGAGATGCTTTTGTACCCACGAACGACACTTCCGTTAAAATATATATTCAGGAAAAAAATCTAAAAATTGACATTAGTTCACGATCTAATGTATTATCAACTTAAGTGTTAGATGACTATCAAATATCGGTGATATAAAGGAAGTGGCCTATGTCTTTATCTGCAAATAAATTAAATACACAGTTGACCTATCGATCGAGACCGATTATTGATTTTATGCACGCTCTGTATATATACGGCAACCTTGAAGAGGGTAAGGAACTTTTCAGTAATAGAGGAATGGAATTGGATAGAGAAGTCCTTGAAATGATGGATCACATTGATCAAAATTTATCAGCGTTTGTAAAACAGGAAATAAACACGCTAAGTTACTTAGGAATCGTTGATTGCTTACTCATCGGCCTTATCTCTGACTATGAAGATTTAGAAACAACTGAAGACTATTTTAAATTAATGAAGTGTATTTCTCTTGAGGAGTTTTTCCAATATATCGGTGGTTTCTTCTTGAGTAGTTATTACTCTGGTTCACATGAAGGTTGGCGTGATGTTAAGCATTCGATTACCTATATGAGAGACTATATTGAAGCCTTAGAAGGTATAGAAACAATTCTTCAAAATCAAATGGTTGAACTGTTTGAAGAACCTGAAGAAACAAAGATGAGAGTATGTTATGCCATCGAGCAATTTTATAAAAAAGGCTATCGACAGTATGAAGACTATGTCATTGCTAAGTCAAAACAAGTTGGCACCGACTATATGAAACTACTAGTAGAAGATCCGAAGCAATTTATTGAAATTAATTTGAAGCATGCCTCTTTAAACGGAACACCACCATTTAAATTTGATCAATATACGATTTACATTTCTTACATGCAGCAGTTTGGTTATACGATCCTAGCCAACCATTCGCTAGCAGATCCAAACGGCACAATTAGTATTGGCTGTAAAAATATCGAATTTCATAAAAGTAAAAGCATCCTAGCTAATTTTGATAAGTTCTTAAAAATCATCACTGATCCTACTCGCTTCAAAATTATGACCTATGTTGGCAAAGACTCTTGGTATGTTCAGGCGCTTGCCAAGGAATTGACTTTGACACCAGCGACAATACACTATCATCTAGAAACGTTACATGCCCTTGATATTGTTAATTCAACCAAGGATGGAAACAAGGTTATGTACGAACTTAACAGAAAAGTGACTAAACAATACTTAGACTATTTAAATAAGCAAATTTTAAATTAATGGAGGTAACAAAATGAACAAAATAGAAGCAAACAAACAGGCATGGGGATTATTGTCAGAGGATCACTACAATCATTTCAAAAAGAAGTTTATTGAAAATAGCTACGATCTAAATCCAATCGTAAAAAAGGAACTAGGCGACATCACGGGTAAAAAAGTTCTGCATCTGCAATGTAATACTGGTGCTGACACGATTATGCTAGCAAAAATGGGCGCAACTGTCACAGGTGTAGATTTAGTTCCTGACAATGTCCATTTCGCTAAGCAATTAGCTAACGATTTAGGTGTTGAAAATGTCGATTTTATTGAATCAGATATTATGGAGCTTATGGAGAATCATGAAGGTAAATATGACGTCGTATTCACTTCTGATGGAGCAATTGGTTGGTTGCCAGATTTAAATAAATGGGGAAAAACAGTTAAGTATTTCTTAAAAGATGACGGCTTCTTTTACGTACACGATAGCCATCCCTTCCTATTAAGCTTTGATGAAGAAAAAATCAAAAAAGGCGTTCTTGATTTAATATATCCATACTTTGATAATGAAGCAGATGTGTCAACAACGATTGGCGGTTATGCTTCTGATCCGAAAGAAGCGAAAAACTACTTTTGGATGTTCACATTAAGTAAATTAATCAATGCTTTATCTCAAGCAGACTTATTTATTGAGTATTTGATTGAACACGATCGCTGTGCCCCAGGAATGGGTGGAACATCAACGGATGAAAATGGACTTAGATACTTTCCAGAATTTGAAGGTAAGTTACCTTTAGTATTTAGTTTAAAGGCAACGCCAAGATAAGTGTGAAAGCCATTAGATGAAAATGTCTAATGGCTTTTTTGCGGGAAAAAGTTTTCGGTCGAGTTCTTGAGTGACCCTCTTATACAGGAAATTGAAACAGCTAAGCGACAGAAGTCGGCCGATTTTTTCATTCAAGTTTGAGCTCAGTTCTTGAGAAAATAAATTACAATCGTGGAACTAGATCGTTTATTCTACTCCCTATCCCAAAATCGCCGACGAGCAATAGCAGAGATAAATTCTTTACTGAAGTTTCGGTTGTTTGCGGCAAAAACCACTCCTGCTAAGTTGCTATCTTCTGATGGATGAATATAAGACTGTCCAGTCGTTGCAATTCCAAGCGGTTTGTAATTTTTGTAGGCTCCATGGATAAATTCTGTGATGTACCTGTCGAATACTACTTGGTTCTCCGTTTGCCCACCAACGACATAGAACGAGTCAAAAAGAACATGATTAGTTGCGAGAAACGTTTTATCAACCTTGATTTTAGTGCCATCTGCATCTGTGACAGTACCGAGCTTTGCACTTACGACATCGACAAATACTCCATATTGGCTAAGAGTGTTAATCACTTCCCTTACCTCTTTGCCATTAAAGCCATTTCCAATTAAAACAGCTACCCTTAATGAAAAAGCATAATGAGGTGTATTCGCTTGGCTTAGTGCCGGTGAAGAACTAGTAACATTGACATGGTGTCCACTTGGCGGGTTCACCCCAACATGATCTGCAATCATTGTCGCCATTTCTTTATCAACATTGCTAAACATATCGACGACTTGCTGGCGGATCGATACACGTTCTACGTTGGCAAGTTCGAAGCTAAAGGCTTCAATAATATGCTGCTTCTCCACAGGTGACATACTGTTCCAAAACAACCTCGCTTGTGAGAAGAAGTCTTTAAAAGAATCACTGCTTGCTTTTACTTTACGCCCTTGAACTTCCTCTGGATAATGCTCAAATCCCCCTTGTTCAGGTGGCGTAGGACCTGGGGTATTACCTGCAATTGAATTTCTAAAGTAGTTGACTTGGTCAACATCAATTCGGTATCTACTAAAGCCATCGCGCTGGTTATTATGAAATGGACATAAAGAGCGGTTAATCGGGATGTCTGGGTAATTCGAGGTCCCTAGACGATGCAGTTGTGTAATTTTATATGTGAACGTCCTTCCTTGTAAGATCGGATCATCGGTAAAATTAATTCCAGGAACAAGATTTGTAACATCAAAAGCCACTTGCTCTGTCTCAGCAAAGAAATTATCAACATTTCGATTTAAGGTCATTTTCCCCATTATTTCTACAGGGACAACTTCCTCAGGCCATAGCTTTGTTGGGTCTAGTACATCAAATTCAAATTTATATTCATCCTCTTCAGCAATGATCTGGACGCCGAACTCAAAGACAGGAAAAGCACCACGTTCAATCGCATCTCTAAGATCCCGCCGATGAAAATCTGGGTCAACCCCACCAATAATATCTGCTTCCTCCATTAAAAAAGAATGAACACCAAGGATCGGCTTCCAATGAAATCTCACAAAGCTCGCTTGCCCATCTTCATTTTCAAATCGGAATGTGTTCACCGCAAAACCTTCCATCATTCTCCAGCTTCTCGGAATCGCTCGGTCTGACATCGCCCACATCACAAAGTGAGCTGATTCTTGATTATTCGCAACAAAATCCCAAAAATTATCATGTGCTGCAGAAGCTGTTGGCATATCATTATGCGGTTGAGGTTTTAGTGCGTGTTGCGAATCAACAAATTTAAATGGGTCATGAACAATGAATACCGGAAAAGGTAATCCTAATAAATCGTAATTGCCCTCTTCTGTATAAAATTTGACGGCAAAACCTCTTACATCTCGTGCCGTATCCTTGGACCCTTTACCTCCTTGTACAGTTGAAAAACGAACAAAAACAGGGGTCGTTGAGCCAGGTTCCTGCAGAAAGGATGCTTTTGTGTGCTTTTTCATTGATTTATACAATTCAAATTCGCCATGAACACCAAAACCTCTTGCATGAACAACCCTTTCCGGTATTCGTTCTGTATCAAAATTCATCTGTTTCTGGAAAAAATGAAAGTCCTGCATCAGTATAGGGCCACGATCTCCAGCTTTTAACGTATTCTCATTATTGGCAACCTTTAGTCCTTCATTTGTCGTAAGTCTTTTCCCGGTATTTTGAATACGAAACTTTTCTAACTGTTCATTTTTCCGATTACCGTCGACTTTCTTGTTATCTCTTGATGACTGATCCATATATGCACCTACCCTAGCATTTGATGTTTAACACATCTATATATATGTAAATTTTGTTTGGCTATAGACCAACAACTTACTAGATGGTTTGTTATCTTTTTTACTATCATTCATAAATATCTTATGTTTCAACTTCTATATGCTTGGATAGAAGTATATATAATAGTATGTTAATCTCCACTAAATCTTAGATTGGAAGAAGGTTGAGCTCGTTGCATCAAACAATTAAACTTTAAGTCTTTATTTCTTTCAATTCGCGAAAAAATTAATTATAATAATAATGTAATAATTATTATTATCTAGATTGTAAGTTTCTTACGACTAGGCGCATAATTATTAACAAATTTATTTTGAAGGGGAGAAGAAAAATGGATGCTAAAGAAAATGCAAACATTGGAAAATGCCCGTTTAACCACGGAGGTGCTACTAGCAACAGTTCTAGTGGTACGTCAAATCGAGACTGGTGGCCAAACCAGTTGAACTTGAATATTCTACATCAACATGACAGAAAGTCTAACCCAATGGGAGAAGACTTTAACTATGCAGATGAATTTAAAAAATTAGATTACGATGCTTTAAAACAGGATCTTTACAACCTAATGACAGACAGTCAAGATTGGTGGCCTGCTGACTATGGACATTATGGACCATTCTTTATCCGGATGTCATGGCACGCTGCAGGTACATATCGTACAGGTGATGGCCGTGGTGGTGCTGGAACTGGAAACCAGCGATTTGCCCCACTTAACAGCTGGCCTGACAACGGGAATCTAGATAAAGCACGACGCCTGTTGTGGCCAATTAAGCAAAAGTATGGAAACAAGATCTCTTGGGCTGACTTACTCGTGCTTGCAGGGAATGCTGCGATTGAATCAATGGGTGGTAAGACATTTGGTTTTGGAGCAGGACGTGCAGACGTTTGGCATCCAGAAGAAGACATCTATTGGGGTAATGAAACAGAATGGCTAGGCGATAAACGTTACTCAGGTGACCGTGAGCTTGAAAATCCGCTTGCTGCCGTTCAAATGGGTCTTATCTATGTAAATCCAGAAGGTCCAAACGGTAAACCAGATCCGATTGCAAGTGCTCGTGACATCCGCGAAACCTTTGCGCGTATGGGGATGAACGATGAAGAAACAGTGGCACTAATTGCTGGCGGCCATACGTTTGGTAAGGCACATGGTGCAGGAGATGCGGCTCACGTTGGTCCAGATCCAGAAGCTGCTCCAATTGAAGCACAGGGCTTTGGTTGGCTAAGCACACATGGCAGTGGTAAAGGTCGTGACACTATTACTAGCGGTATTGAAGGAGCATGGACTGCTAACCCAACACAATGGGATAACGGTTATTTTGAATTATTATTCGGCTATGAATGGTGGCTTACTAAGAGTCCTGCTGGTGCGTGGATCTGGCATATTGTAGATCCTGATGAAAAGCACTTAGCCCCAGATGCAGAAGATCCATCAATTAAGGTTCCAACAATGATGACAACTGCTGATATGGCATTGCGTTATGATCCAGAGTACGAAAAGATTTCTCGTCGCTTCTATGAAAATCCAGAAGAGTTTGCAGATGCATTCGCTCGCGCATGGTTCAAATTATTGCACCGTGACATGGGGCCGAAAGCAAGATATCTTGGTCCAGAAGTTCCAGAAGATGATTTAATTTGGCAAGATCCTGTACCATCTGTTGATTATGATTTAACAGATGCTGAAATAGCAGAGCTTAAAGCTAAGATCCTAAATTCAGGACTTTCAATTAGCGAGCTAGTAACGACTGCTTGGGCTTCAGCTAGTACGTTCCGTGGCTCAGATAATCGTGGTGGCGCGAATGGTGCCCGCATCCGTCTTGCTCCACAAAAGGATTGGGAAGTTAACCAACCAGAACAACTTTCAAAAGTGTTAGCTGTCTTTGAAGACATTCAAAATCAATTAGATAAAAAAGTCAGCATGGCTGATTTGATTGTACTAGGCGGTAGTGCCGCAATAGAAAAAGCTGCACGCGTTGCAGGCTTTGATGTTACTGTTCCATTTGCTCCTGGACGTGGCGATGCCACACAAGAGCAAACCGATGTCGAAGGCTTTGAAGTGCTTGAGCCGATCGCTGATGGATTCCGTAACTATCAGAAGAAAGAGTATAGTGTAAGTGCTGAAGAGCTCCTAGTAGACAAGGCACAACTCTTAAACCTTACTGCACCAGAAATGACTGCACTTGTTGGCGGTATGCGTGTTCTAGGTACAAACTACGGTGGTACTGGGCACGGTGTATTCACTGATACTGTAGGTACACTTACGAACGACTTCTTTGTTAACTTGCTTGACATGGGAGTAGCATGGAGACCTGTAAACGGTAGCGTTTTTGAAGGACGTGATCGCAAGACAGGTGAAGTCGTGCGCACTGCGACTAGAGTTGACCTTGTATTCGGTTCTAACTCCGTCCTACGTGCTATAGCAGAAGTCTATGCTCAAGACGATAACAAAGAAAAGTTTGTCCGTGACTTTGTCGCTGCCTGGGTAAAGGTCATGAACGCAGATCGCTTCGACCTTAGCCAGACTGAATTAAAGAAAGCTCAATTAACAAGTAAATAACTATAAGAGAAAACCGCCGTCAGTTTATCTGATGGCGGTTTTGTTTTTTCAAGTATTTAGATTTCTTGTTTTCGTATCTATTTCTTCTTAAAGTACACGATTACACCAATAACAATGGCAATAATCCACACTAAGGGATTAAAAAGAAGCGATAACACTACTGCTATAACTGTAAAACCAAAATATACAATTAGAAAAACTGCTAATAAGCCTAATACGGCCGTTACAAGTTGTATCATAAAAAAACCTCACAATTTACTATTTATTAGTTAGTATAATCTAGTAAAGACATTCTATTATTCTATAGCCTTTGATTTACTAATACAATAAACTTTTAAAAAGGCTTTGAATAATCTTAGTGGACGTTTTTACTTTTTGGGGAAAATGAACCTGTAAACTGTCCCTTTGTCTAGAATTAAAAGTATGGGAGTTCCCCCATTGCTTCTAAGAGCGGGCACTCCCCTAGCATTTTATTCATATTTTCCTTCATGCCAATTCCAGTGTTTGATTTCTCCTAAATACCCACTATGAATTTCTTGGAGCTCTTTCAATTGCAGTAACTCCTTTACAGGTCCAGTCACGACGGCGCCGTAGGCTTGAAAGCCATTTTCTTTAAGGTAATCGTAGCGCTCTTGTAAATATGAAGTTCCTAGCAATTGCTCTGCAAGCTTTTTGTCCTTATTCAACATCATTTCAATGTTGCTTAACATGGCTCCTTGGCTCTCTTCTATAGTATTTAAAGTGAGTGTGTTAATCCTATATCCGCTTTTAAATTCTGTATCAATTACTCTTGCACCTGCTAGACCCCAAGGTTGGTATAAGCCAATAGAATTGTCCCCACCACCCCAAACGCCTTCGGTAAATTGCTTTAACTCACCCATATACAAAGGCATCCAAAGGACATCAAGATCGTATGGTTCTAACAGCTGTAGCAATTGCTCTGGTGAGTAATAAGCATTTGTTGAAAACGCTAAGTCAGCGACGTTTCCCTCATGGATTTTTTCTAATGTATCCCACACATCAAAAGACTGATTGCCAATTAATTTAGCCCCTGAAATTGGATCTATCGGTAAATAGAAGCTAAACCTTTCACTTCCATTTTCATAAGGATATGCTCGTGTCAACTCTGAGTGAGTCATTCCTGTGAAAATTGGTTTTGTTAGTTGTAAATGTGATACAACATAGCTATTCTTTCCGATTGTTCGCTCCAAGGGTATTTCCATCTTTTGAGTTAAAAAAGGGGTAATTTCCTTTTTCTTCACTGCAAATATTTCACTCGACACCTCTGGATATGTCCAATCTATCGATAGTGTTTGATACAATTCCACTCGATCTCCAGTTTTTGATAACGAATGATAACTTATTGTGACAACCATCATATAAGCCCAGTATAATAAGAACACCGCAACTAACACTCTAATAATCTTAAAAGTTAATCTAAATGAAAAGCGACTTTTATATTTTTTTAATATTTGTTTTTCTTTTTCTTCATTCCATTCCACCATCTCCACACTCCTTTTTAAAAGTTCTTCCCTAATCGTTCAGCAAGCTGCTTAAATCTTTTTCTTGCACGATGTAACGTCACTTTTACTTGTTCAGCCGAAAGCTCTAATGTTTCACTAAGCTCCTCATAGGAAAATTGCTGTTGTTCTCTTAAATAGAGAATTGATCGGTACTGTTCGGGGAGTAGCTTCATAATATCTTCAACCTCTTCTTTTCTTTGTTTAGCCATTACCTCCTCCTCCGGAACACCGTAAGGACTAGGAAGATCGTTTAATCCCGTAATTTGCTCGAGAAAGGGAACCCATTTCCAACGCTGTCGCTTGCGCCACTCATCCATATAAGCATTCCGCGCAACCTTATATATCCAGCTTTTGACTTGTTCGTTTTCATAAAGATCTAGTGATAGTGCAGCACGGTAAAAGGTTTCCTGAACAAGCTCTTCAGCAATAAAGTGAGAGCCTGATATCTTTAACAAATAATAATAGAGAGGTTCTGCATAAGCCAAAAATAAAATTTCTAGCTCATTAATCTTTTGTTTTTTCACATTGTTCCCCCTCTCCATTATTAAAACGTCCGACCAAAAGAAATGTTACACATGATTTTATAATAAAAAAAAGCGCACCTTTACCATAACAAAATTAAACTATTTAATCTTTTCTAATTTTCATAGAGTTCATATTCAGGTGCCAGGCACCAGTTGAATTAAACCAACCAAAAGAAGCTGGGACAAAAGTGTCTGACACAACAGGGATCTTACTAAATATAGACGTATAGATTTATCCTTGTCTATATTCGGTGCCTGGTTTGTGTCTGATACTTCGTTATGTCCCAGCCTCTTTGTTAAAACTAAACTTCAATCTCCATTAGTGCTTCTGCACATTTTATGCCGTCAACAGCACTAGATGTGATACCTCCAGCGTAACCTGCACCCTCACCACAAGGGTATAACCCTTTGATGTTCGACTCAAATGTCTGCGGATTACGTTTAATTGTAACGGGTGATGAGCTTCGGCTTTCTACAGCTGATAATACAGCATCATATTTGATAAAGCCTGCAAGTTTTTTATCCATGGCTTTCAAACCGTCTTTTAAACTATCAACGATAAAATCATCTAGACATTCTCTTAAGTCCGTTGGTGTTACACCTGGGGTATAAGTTGGCTTTATATCCCCAAGTTGTTTACTAGGCTTATTTGCTAAGAAGTCGCCAACCAATTGTACTGGTGCAAAATAATTATTGCCACCAACTTCAAATGCTTTTCTCTCAAGTTTTCTTTGAAACTCAATAGCCGCCAAAACATCTCCATGAAAATCAGTTGGTGAGACAGAAACGAGCAATGCACTGTTGGCATTTTCACCACTTCTTGCGCTATAGCTCATCCCATTTGTAACAACAGTATTTTTTTCTGATGCGGCAGCAACAACATGCCCCCCAGGGCACATACAAAACGTATAAGCACCTCTGCCATTAGCAAGATGGGCGTTCAACTTATATTCAGATGCACCAAGTAGTGGACTCGTTGCGAATTTACCAAATTGCTGAAAATCGATCTGTTTTTGATTATGTTCAATACGTACACCTACAGCAAAAGGCTTCGGGATCATCTCTACACCTAAATCCTTTAACATATAAAACGTATCCCTGGCACTATGGCCGATCGCGAGTACCACAGCATCGGTTTCCATTGACTCCGTTATCCCATTTTTTTCTAGAAGCACACCTCTAACTGCACTATTTTCAATGATAAGGTCCTTCATCTTTGTCTCGAAACGAACTTCTCCACCTAGCTGCTCTATCTTTTTACGAATATTTCTAACAACCGTTATTAATACGTCAGTTCCAATATGGGGCTTTGCTAAATACGAAATCTCCCTAGAAGCACCTGCTTCTACGAGTTCGTTAAATACTTTCGGAATTCTAGGATTTTTTATGCCTGTTGTTAATTTACCATCTGAAAATGTTCCTGCTCCACCTTCACCAAATTGAACATTACAATTGGTGTCAAGTTCGCCGTATTTCCAGAACTTCTCAACAGCTACTTTCCTTTTATCGACATCCATTCCTTGTTCTAAGACAATTGGGTTCAACCCATGTTCTGCTAAAACTAAGGCACAGAAAAGCCCAGCAGGTCCACTGCCAACGACGATTGGACGTATCGTTTTATTTGTTTTCTTGGTCGTATATTCGATTGATTTAATGGAAGAAACATCTTTTATTCCTAGGTACGCTTTCTCGTTTTCAACTTCAACATCAACCGAATACACAAGCTGGACATTATGTTTTTCCCTTGCGTCGATCGACTTTTTAGAAATACTGAATGACACTATTTTACTTTGTTTGACCTTTAGTATTTTCTGAATTTTTTGTACTAACAGTTCATTTTCCTTACTTGGGTCAAAATCAGCCCGTAGCTTAATATTGCTTATTCTTAACATGTTAAATCCATCCTTAGTTTCTATTTGCGAATTTATTTCGTTACTTAGTTTTATATTTATTTTTAATAGGTTGAAAAAGAGATTAGGTTTACGCCAAGAAATTCTCTATAACATTGTATAGTTTATACCAACAAAAAAATAGATATATTCGAAAGAACATACCTCCACATTTGTTAAAAAATTCTTGTATTTGTCACTGTAACTACTCAATCCACTTACTCTCATACTCCATTTCAAAAATTAATCAAACGTTTAATTAATTTAGAGAATTTCAATGTGACACCCCGAAGTTTCTTGTTTCACAAATGTTTAACCTATTATCAACAACGACTGTGTAACATACTTGCGAAACAGTATTTTTCGAGGTATCACAGTGAATGTAATATATGTTTTAGCAGTAAGATACTACTACACTTGTTAGTTTCCTATATGCTCGGAGGTGTTTGTAGATCTATGTTTGCACTTCCATTTATCCATTTCAGGTAAATACAAAGCCCAATAATTGTGAAAAGGATATCTACACCTACACGAATTAGCAAATCAGAATCAAATTTAATGATTGTAAATAGAAAAACATGATTCATCACCCAATTTAAGCCTAAGATAAAACCTCCAAAAAACACTCCCTGAAACGCGATCGACTTCTCCCTGTTTTTTGGTTGAATTAAAAGATACATAGTTCCCACCCACAATCCTAGGCCAAGTGTCCAGAAAAACGTTCCCCAAGGTTTAATAATATATGTTGAACTTATATCTAGTACGGTGTATGCAAAGTACCTGCCAAAAACGTAAAATAGAGCAATGACAAAAACGACTAAAACATCTTGCCTCTTACTTTCTTGAGCTCGGTCAGTTCCCACGGCCAATCCCAACAAAGTGCCAGCTAGTACAAAAGAAAGAAGATCCGGTAGTCCCATCAAGAATTCGGTAATTACCGTATTATTGAACAAAAGAATCGTTTCAAACATTCCAACAAAATACAGCCCACCTATAGAAAGGCCATATAAAAAACCTTTCTTTAGTTTTTTTCCAGGAAGACTATCTTGAATGAGTAAAAAAACTAGTGAAAATATGCTAAACGCTAAAACCTCCCAGACTAAAAGTGCAGGTATGAGCATATCATTTTTCACAAAAATACTTGGTTCTCCTAATGATATATTTGCTGTTTCTATCGAAGACATAATTCCATGCAAAATAATATTGGACAAAATACTTACAATAATAATTAATACGACTTTCCACCAATTTTTATATAGAGCTGCCACTTACTTTCCCTCCTCTTTAATTAGCAATTTATATAACTGCTTTAGCGTTGATAATACCTCCCTACTTATCTCCTCGATGCTGCTTGTAGGACCTCGTTCACTGATCCATTTACAAATTTCACCATGCATGTAACTGTGCAATATATTAGCCACTCGATTTGCTTTTTCTTCTGTAAGCATGCTATCACTTGCTTTTATCACCAGATAATTAAGTCCTTCTGTTGGACTAATTAATATTTGAGCAGTTTGTTGAGAGGGTTCTCCTCCTATTGATTCAAACCACACTAACCTATACCACCCTGAATGCTGCAATGAAAATTCGAGTATAGCTTCCAGTGCCGAATAAAACCTTTCTTCATCATTAGCTGCTGAGGCAATCCTTGCGTCTACATAATCAATCATTTTAAGCAATATATGTCCGAGAGCTTCCCAAATTATTTCATCAAAACTATTAAAATAGTTGTATAAATTTGTATGGGCACAACCAATTTCTTTAGCAATTCCTCTTAGGTTTACATCTTTGATACCACCATTTTCTTCAATTAGCCGTAATGTAGTCGCAATTATAAGTTCTTTATTTACCTCTTTTTTATCCAATTTCATATTATCCCCCCACACTTATTACCAACGGTAATTACCACTGGTAATAGTGTAACAAAAAAATATGATATTGTAAATTTTTTCTAAAATTAGTCATAAGAATTTTACTGGAACTAAAAATTGATTCAAGATATCTATAATGAAATACTAAAGCATGAGTACTACTTGTATTTATATAATCTTTCCCCTTCCAATATTTTGTTTATTTCCTTGTAAAAGTCCACCCCTTTGATGAATAAAATCCCCAGACCAATCAGTCTGAGGGAAGAACGCAATGCGAAGACCATAACATTGTGATATTAAGAAGGGTTATTCTCATACTTTTCTGCCAGTTTGTCAAATACTTCTCGAATACTGTCACTGTAATTTTTATCAGGTTTATAGTTATGATTATTGATTATGATATCATCTGATAAAATAGACATCCCTATCGTTTCACCGCTTTTCAATTTTATATCGATAAGAAATACAAATCCGTCTTTGCTATGGGGTAATCTTCTACTTAAATTCATAGATTGCAATACTGTAAGTAATGTTTCGATATCTTTAGGCTCAGTTATTGTGTAGTACTCTGTTGATGCAATAGTTATTTCTGCTATGTCTGCTGTATCCAGGTCTTTTAACTGTTTCACGCTACCGCTCCCTACCCAAACGGGTATTGCAATTATAAAGGCTATTACAAATATTGCACCTAACAGCATATTTTTATTTGTCATTACGGAACCTCCCTGAACCAGTGATCAATGATTTAACAATTAAAAACGAAAACCTCCAAAAAACAATCCCTGAAATACTATCAATTTCTCCCTGTTTCCTGGTTGAATTAAAAGATACATAGTGCCCACCCACAATCCTAGGCCTATTGCCCACTTAAAAAAATAACTGTAACCATCTTTTCTTATAAATAAACGCTATAAAATTTAAAATAAATGCAGGTAACTTTTTAGGAAACATCATCAATTTATAATACTTATATGCCTTTGTTAAGTCATTCCACTGTGGGCATGAGTGCTTTTGCCTATACCTTGCAACATCTATAATTTTTACACTGCCTTCTTCTGTTATTAAAATATTCCGCAAATGAATATCAGAAGGATTTAATCCCTCGCCTTTTGCTAGTTTTAGAGCTTTATCAATCTCATTAATATACTTATCCTTTATAAAAATCCCTTTTGTTAAGCAGTTAAACAAGGTTTGCCCCTTGATAAAATCAATGACTAAATAGTTGTTTCCTGACTCATACACTCTAGGAAAATATGGATTGCCAAATAATACTTTATATACTTCTACTTCTTCATCCACTAAATGTCTATGAGTGGGAAAAAATACTTTTATTACCTTATCACTAGATTGAATTCTAAAAACAAATGCGCTCCTACCTTCACCTATGAGTTCTAAATTGTCAGATTTATCTACAAGTACAACCTTTGAACCACTTGTATTATATAAGACACTTTGTGCTAGCTTATTATAAGTGTCATTCCATATCACCTTATGTTATCCTCCTAATCCGTGTAAAAAAAAATGACTTACTACCCTGTCTAGGTTGAACTAGTACTAGCGCTCAGTATTTATATAATTAGATACAAAAAAGACCTTTACCAATGTCGGTAAAAGCCCCTGAATTAATATCAATAACCTTTACCAATGGCAAAGGTCTTGCTAACAACTAATGTTGCCAATACTGCCGAGAGCATCCGCTCTGTAATGACGACAAATATTGTAAAAGCTACTCCCCTTTAGAGGACTATTTAATTAACTTTCTATGATGATTTTATCAGATTAAAACTGATTTATCAATTTTATAATTTCTGGAAATTACGATATCAATTAATCGAACGAACATTACAAAATATTGATTATAAATGAATCCAATAACGTTCTATTTTGTCACCATCTACCACTATTTCTTTTTCAAATATACCACCATTAGTAATGATTGTTTTTTTACTCGCAATATTACCAAAATCACAAGTCACAAGAACTTTTTCTAAACCATATTGTTTACAATTCATAAGATTTTGCCTAAGCATTTCTGTTGCGTATCCTTTTCTTCTTTCTGTAGGCCGTACAGAATAACCAATATGTCCACCCAAAACGCTTAGAATTGGGTGATCAATGTGATGCCTGAAGTCAATTATACCAACAATTTTAGTATCACTAAGTCTTATTGCCAAGAAGGTATTTGAACAAACCTTATCATCTGGGCAAGTTTCTGTGTTCTCAAGCGTGTTCAACTCACAGATCCATTCCTCGGCTGATGAACATGCACGCAAACTACCGCAACCGTCTAGACTATCACCTGAATCCAGAAACTCTTGTCTATATTTCATAATATCCTTAGCATATTCCAAAGTAGGTTTGACAAGTTTAATCTGAGACATTTAATACTCCCCCTAATTCATTTACTATATTTCTCTTTCTAAAGTAAGAATAAATATTTGAACAGATCTCCCTGATGGCTTTTCCAATTGGCCCCAACATATACTACACCTACTACAAACCCTTGTATAAGAAACATATATTAATGGAAGTTGAAAATATCCTTGGAGTCGTAACAATATACACTCATTATACTTAATACCTTCTCTACTGAATAAATTAAATCGAACTTCAAATAATACTGTATATGAAAATCGATTAGAAAGAAATACATACTATATAATTATTGGAGGCTATAAGGTGGAGAATACAAACCAAAATGTTGAACTAACTTCAGCAGAAATAGCAAATCTTTGGACTCAATACATAAACGATACATCAGCTATATGTATCCTTACTCATTCTATTGAACAGGCGAAAGATGAAGAGATTAAGGATATTCTTTTATTTTCCCGTAGTCTTGCAGAATCTCATTTAGAAAAGATCACTGATTTTTTTAACCAAGAGAACTTTCCTATTCCGAAAGGATTTTCAGTAGAAGAAGATGTTAATGTTAATGCCCCTGCTTTATTTACAGACACATTTATGTTGGTTTACATGCATGTAATGACATTACTTGGATTAACAGGATACGCGGGTGCAGTAGCTACGTCTGTTCGTTCTGATCAAATAAAATATTTTTCTCAATGCAATATGGAAACGATGGAATTATACGAACGTATTGTAAAAGTAATGCTGAAAAAAGGGATTTATAGCAAACCCCCAAGAATTAATACGCCCACCGAAATTGGTTTTGTAAATAATCAGCGTTATCTGACTGGTTGGTTTGGCAAAAAAAGACCTTTAAGCGTTGTTGAAATTAGTGGTATTAGCTTCAATATGATAAAGGTTATAGTGAAAGTCGTTTTAGAAATTGGATTTGGACAAGTTTGTCAAACAAAAGATGTACTAAACTATTTTCAAAGAGGTAAGAACATCTGTGAAAAACAATTCAGTGTACTAAGTTCTATCTTAACTAAAGATGAATTAGCATCACCTGCTTCATGGGTATCAGAAGTAACAAGTTCTACTGTTTCTCCCTTTTCGGATAAATTGATGTTAAATCATATTGTCCTATTGGTTTCGGCCGCAGTAGGTTATTATGGAGCAGGCATATCAGTTTCACAAAGAAGAGATTTAGCTTATGAATACACTAAACTTATAGCCGAGGTAAGTTTATATGCAGAGGATGGGGCAGAACTTTTGATAAAATACGGCTGGTTGGAGCAACCACCTTTAGCTGACGATCGAGAAAACTTAGCAAGTATGAAGTAAAAAGACTCTGTATAAAGAGATAAGGGTATTGAAAGTATATTATGAGCACTATGAATCAAAAAGAATGTTGAGGCGACTATAGAGCTGTTTGAAAATATCAATAGTATACAAGAAAAACTTATATATATTTCTATTAACAAAGCCTATCAGGGAGAGTGCCTCAATAGGCTTTATTTTTATTTTTGAACGAACTACACTGCCAAGTGATTACCCACGAGTTCGATAATGGGTATAGATTTTAAGTATGCAGTCTGTTTAACAATCATGGTAAGGTTTTTATTTTTTCTAAAAAAAGCTATAATAAAACAATCAATACAAAGTCCAAATCAACATAGGAACTATCAATTAATCTAATTTATAAACAAAAAGGTGTGGAACTATGTACATAAGACGATCTCTACCTAACATTCTAACGTTAGGGAATATTTACTGTGGCTTTTTATCGATTGGCTATGCTGCAAATGGACAGTTTCGTAATGCCGCTATTTTAATTATTATCGGCATGATGCTTGATGCCATGGACGGTCGTGTGGCAAGGATGCTGGGTGTTGAGAGTGAACTTGGTAAGGAACTCGATTCGTTAGCAGATGTAGTCACCTTTGGGGTGGCACCCTCATTTTTAGTTTATTACACAACATTCATGAACTTAGGAGTTTTAGGATTTGCCATTGCTGGTCTATTCCCTCTCTTTGGAGCATATCGATTAGCGCGCTTTAACATAAGTAAAGACAAATCGTCTCTGCAATACTTTATTGGTGTCCCAATAACCGCAGCGGGAGGAATACTAGCAATACTAACATTGTTCGGTAATTTAATTCCTAGTGTTGTCATTACTGTTATTTTCACTGGTCTTTGCTTTCTAATGGTAAGCAGGGTGCGAATACCAAGCCTAAAAAGTGTTCCTCTACCTAAATACGGAACCATTGTGTCCTTGTTTTTAGGAGTACTGTTAATCATTATTTATAAGGGGTCCTATAGTAACTTCCCTTACCTAATCTATATTGCGACACCAATTTATATTGCTTACCTAACCTATCGCTTTGTAAAAATAAAGCGGTGACTAGGGACTAAATTGCATTCTTAATTGCCTCAATGACTAAATTTGGATTTTCTAGGTGGATTGAATGGTAACAGTGTTTTTTATTTGTATTGTATTTACACTAATCATTTCACATCCAAAAAAGGGCTTGGAGAATTCTCTCCAAGCTAGTTTTTATTTATCCTTAACTTCTATAACTAATGTATCGAAAAACTCACCGTCTATATAAACTAAGAGTGCCCATTCCCCTGCTTCTGGGAGGACCACGTTTGAAGGCATACTGCCATCTGCTCCGTTAACTTCACCTCCGATACCATTTCTTGACCAAGTTTCATTACTTAAAACAGGACTTATCATTGAAGTATTCTTGTTATAACCCACGACAGTGAGTTCGCCTTTGTCTATTCCCCAAAAATGCCACAACCACTTGTGTACTTCTTTAGGTTTTAATTCTGATCCAATTATTCCAATTTTACTTTTGTTGCCAACCATATCATTTCTTTCGCCCGTGTCAAATTCAGTGGCTACCCTATCCCACTCTATCTTACTGAAGTCTTCCTCCTTTACAAAGCTCGGAATATCTTCAGGTAGGGTGATTTCAATTGAATTTTGAGCTTTTTGAACCTTTGATGTTTCACAACCACTTAAAACAATTAGGCATACCAAAAATGCTGTACAAAGTAGTTTTACTTTCACAATGCTTCCCCCTTTTTATATGTAAATATTGTTTGATAATTCCAATATTAACATAAAAATCCATTTACCCTATAAAAAAATCACGCCTTTTCAGGAGTGATTTCATTTGAAATTCAAAATATCCTTTAGAATAAATTGTTTGTCTATTAGACCAAGCTGTTTAAGCGAATACGATTTCCTGAAGGATCTGTAGTAACGATAGAACCATTTTCTTCTGTAACAGATGCTCCAACTGCCTTCAATTGTGCAATAATTTTATTTTTCTTTTCCTCACTTGAAAGCATTAGGGTAAATAATTGTAGTCCGACACTGTTAGGAGGAGGTGTAGGTGCTCCTACGCCATTCCATGTATTTAAGCCAATATGGTGATGGTATTTGCCATCGGAAATAAAAAGTGCCTGCGTGCCAAATCGGTTTACGACTTCAAATCCAAGACCTTTGATATAAAACTCTTCTGTTCTTTTCAATTCCGATACATGTAAGTGGATATGCCCAATGACCGTTTCAGCAGGTAGACCTTTCCATGACTGCAGCTTCCCGTATGATAGGAGGTCTGAGAAGTTTAATGGATCCACTGTCATTTCAACTTCACCGTTATTCCAATTCCACTCTGAAGGATCACGGTCTACATAGATTTCAATTCCATTTCCATCTGGGTCCGATAAATAAAGAGCCTCACTAACTAGATGATCTGAAGAACCTAATTGTACGCCAATTTTCTCGAAGTGCAGCACTATTTTAGCTAAATCAGATCTTGTAGGTAGTAGTAGTGCAAAGTGATATAACCCCGTCGTTCTTCCTTGCCTTGGAACAACGTCATCTGGTTGTTCAATTGATAACAACACTGACTTTCCATCTGCAGTTAGTTTAGCGGTTCTTTCCGATTGCTCTAACACCTTAAAGCCAATGACTTCTTTATAGAAGATGATAGAACGTTCTATATTTTGTACTTTTAGGTTTACTTGACTTATATATGTGATAGGGTCACAATGAAAATTCATTTTAGTTACCTCCAGTTGATTTGGTGTGTAAGTGGAAGAGTACTATCAGAACGGTTAAAGGATTTGGAGAACGAAGGAATTGTAAAACGAGAGGTAAATCCAGAAACTCCAGTGAGAATTGCGTATCCACTAACCACTAAAGGTTTAGAAACGATTTCATGCATTTGCCTTGACAAATTCACATGTCATCTCAGCTACTTTCTTATTACCTGCTTCTGTAAAACCATGTCCTTCTCCCGGAAATACTTCCATTCTAGCATGAGGATACAACTTTGATGCTCTCTTTCCATATTCAAGTCCCACAATATCATCCTGATCACCATGCATAATCAACACATTTTTATGATATTTTCCAATATGTTCAAATACATCATACCCATGTATAGTTTCAAAAAATGTTCTCCCCAATGTCATTCCCCATAACTCGTATGTGTCAGGAATACTTTCAAGTGTAGTAAATCTAGTATTCCAGTTATCCGGGATACTAAATGCAGGATATAGCAGGACGATTCCTCTAATTTCCTCTTTTAATTCTTCCGCAGCCAATGCTGTTACCAATCCACCTTGACTTCCTCCAAATAGAAAGATATTATCACGATCGACATTGTTCCAATCTCTTATGGTATCTATCACCGCGCATAAATCCTCTTTTTCAGTAAAAATAGACATTTCTGTAGTCTTAAGGTCACTTTTCGAATGTACGGATCCACCGCAAAAATCATAACAAAAGGCCCCCACACCATTCGCTACTAAATATTCACTATTCATAGCGAAATCAGCATTGGTTCCGTTAAAACCATGGCTAAAGATAACAACAGGACACTTTTTACTAGTATCCGGCATATAAGAGATGCCATAAATTACCCTGCCATGATGATTAATCTTTACAACATTTGTTATACAATCATACATACCAAAACCTCCAATATTAATACATGCATAAAACTTCAACACAAATAGATATCTATCTTTTACAACTTCCTCTAGTAGGTAGTTAAGTAACCAATATGTATCGCATATATAGAGTGTAGTGTATTTACCATAATTTCACAATAGAGACTGTCAAATCATTGTAAAGAAAGAATAATCAACAGCATTAACATAAAAAGACCTCTGATCTTTTTAATCTTCTAGGAAAAAAATAGTGTAAATTAGTTCTGCTTAGCAATGATCTTAAATAACAAAAGAGCCTTTCAATTGTTAAAAAAGGCTCTTACTCACTGTAACGGGTTCAGTTAAGGGGTGCAAAACTTGTTTTGACATTAGTTTCGACACTTAAAATGACAAAATATTTTTATCAAAATACACAAGAAAAAGGATGGCTTTTGCCATCCTTTCTGACATATATTGAATTTACCATTTTAATGGTCTTTCTTCAACTAAAGGTGCAGTTTAATAAGAGAATTTAGTTTTATAGTCAATCTCGTACTAGGCTTTAATAAACAAACTCTGATAGCCAAGTAACTGTACATAACTAATATCGAGTCGTGCCCGAAAATTCATCCTGTTTCCTTTTTATATTCTTTACCCATTCCTCTTCATTCCAAATGTTAGGGTTGTCAATCGATAGATTTTCTCCACGCACCATAAAATCATAATTATCTTTCGAACCTTCATACCAATCAACAATAACTAACTTGTCGTTTACATTTCGTATAAGAAACTCCGTAACTTCACCCCAACTGCCCACAGCAAGATGATTTTCCGTAGGTAATTTTAAATAGATAAAACCCCCATCCGCATCATTCGTATACGCCACTTCCCAAGTACCAACATCTATATTTTCCACCTTATTACTGAATCGATATTGGGATTGAATTTTCTTTTGCATATAGTACTTAAGATTTTCATCTTCTATATAAGTACCCCACTCAATATCTGCACCACTAGATACTGCATGATAATAGTCAGTTAGTGCTCTCACGCACATTTCGAAAGTCGTTTCAGCATCCTGAATAGATAGTTGTCCTACATTTTTAACTAAATATATTGGATGATTATGTACTAATTCCTCTTCTTTGTTTGGTGTAATTTCTGTTATTACACCACTATCTTTTGTGCTGTTTTTTAATTCGACATCCCTATTTTTTTCATATTCATTAGTAGTAGTAACCTTTCCACATGAACTTAGAATAAATAATAGTATTTTGAATAGATAAGTACGTTTCATAATTTCCCCTCCCATTCAACATGAAATTTTAACTTTACTATATAGACGATGTTATTGCTTATTTTGTTTCAAAAATACAAATTCTTGACTTATTCTGCTCCGTTAATAACTTGTCGTTTATATTTATTTTACACATAAATGACAATTCCTGTTAAAAAATTCAGAATAGTCACAAAAAAATGTCATTTCCAACTTTGACAAGTTTTATGCTTTCAACTGCCAATATTAGAGTCAATTTTATTAAAAAGTTGATATATCAATAAAAAAGACGTTTAAAACTGTTGCCAGTTTAAACGCCAATTCGATTGCCATTTTTAATTTTGCACCTCTCAACTGAACCCGTTATACTCACTGTCACAACTCTTATTTCTCTTCATACGTTAGTCGACAAAGTCTTTTTCAAAGTTATCAAGCAAGGCACGCACTTCATCTGTTGATTTGGTGTTCATCAATTGACTTCTTAATTCACCGGCTCCTGGAAATCCTTTGACATAAATTTTGAAAAAGCGATGAAGTCCTGTGATTGAACGTGGCAGTACCTCTGCATATTGATCTTGAAGATCAAGCTGCAGTCTTAATAGATCAAGGTACTCTTTTGTGCTATGTTCTTTCGGCTCTTTTTCAAAAGCAAAAGGATTTTTAAAAATACCTCGCCCGATCATAACGCCATCAATGCCGTATTGTTCAGCAAGCCGCAGCCCAGTTTGACGGTCAGGAATGTCTCCATTGATTGTTAGCAGTGTATTTGGTGCGATACGGTCACGTAATTTTTTGATTTCCGGAATTAGCTCCCAATGCGCATCTACTTCGCTCATTTCCTTTCTTGTACGTAAATGAATTGAAAGGTTCGCAATATCCTGTTTTAAAATATGCGTTAGCCACTCCTCCCACTCCTGAACCTCCGTAAAGCCAAGTCGTGTTTTCACACTGACAGGCAGTCCGCCCGCTTTTGCTGCTTGAATAAGTTCTGCCGCAACGTCTGGACGCAGTATAAGGCCACTCCCCTTGCCTCTCGATGCCACATTCGGTACAGGGCAACCCATATTAATATCTAAGCCTTTAAATCCTAGCTCTGCCATGCCAATACTCATTTGACGGAAATATTCGGGATTATCCCCCCAAATATGTGCCACCAGTGGCTGTTCATCCTCTGTAAATGTCAAACGGCCACGCATACTTTTCATGCCCTCTGGATGACAATAGCTATCCGAGTTTGCAAACTCTGTGAAAAATACATCCGGTCGCCCTGCTGCACTTACTACGTGACGAAAAACAACATCCGTCACATCTTCCATTGGTGCAAGTACAAAAAATGGTCGTGGTAAATCACGCCAAAAGTTATCTATCATTTCAATCTCAAATCCTCTCAGTATAGATACAACTTCCAACTCTTGGTTAAAAATATAAAGCCAAGTGTTCCATCTTTTACATTTATGCTTAATAACTTATGATCCAACACAAGTACATTTGGACATAAATATTTTATGAAAATCGACAATGTTTATTTTAACGAAAATCTGACCTAAATGCTATTTTATAAACAAAAAAAAATTTCACTGTGACTCCCCCAAGTTTCTTGTTTCACAGATACTGTTGTGAAACATTACTTTTCGGGGTGTCACAGTGAAATTACATCACCATTCTTTTATTCCACATGACTAGCAATGACAACAATGACATTCGTATAGCCACCACCCAAGTTGGTAAATCCCGATTGAATTACTGGTAAGCCAATGAATTCTACATAATCACCATTAAACACACCGTCTAGCCGGCCAGGATAAATGATCTGATAAACCTCGCCGTAATCAGTTTTCACGAGAAGCTCAGACAGATAATCATTAATATCTTGTATATAATTCACATAAATTTCGATGACATAGCCTGCATCAAAAAACATTGTTGATGTATGATCATCTAAGCTTTTGATCATATCACTGTAATCAATTTCAATATTTACTAAACCTAGTCCTTTTTCTATAGTGGCTTCCGTTATAGGGAATAAATCGGGGTGTTCATTAATAAAAGTATATGTGGCATTCGGAATAACCTGACCAGGGGTATTTCCGTTTATTTCGTCAACTAAAGGAATTACCATAGCAAAAAATTCTGCCTTTGTCATTATGTCAGCATCTTCCCTATTTGTAGATCCTCCCGCGTTGGCTTCTCCTTGTTCTGAATCAAAATAAACAATGTCTAGTACCTCTGTATTGTATATCTTCCACTCATCATTATACTTTTTCATAATATTAATACCTTCTAATTGGTTGTCTTTGAATTCAGGACCCTTTATTTTACGCGTTGTTTGAATAAACCTTACTTCCCCTGTATCTCCGGAAACGTCAATGACCTCGATTTCAAGAAAAGAGTACTCTAAATCATAAACACTATTTATTTTTAACATCGTATCCCGCGTCGATTGATATAGGGGGGACTCTACATGTATAGTAGCCATATAATCATCAATATTTTTATTATTAGCAGCCAGCAAATTATCTTTAACCACTTGAATCATTTGCTCTTCGTCTGGCAACGTTGCTATATCCTCTGTCTCTTGCTCTCCTGCTTCTGAAGTTCCATCCTTCCTCGGTTCTTGTGAGTTAGCTTCAGACTCTTGTTCTTCTGTTGTTTCCTCTATTTTTGGATCATTGGCCTCTTTACCCGCTTCCTCCGCTGGTAAATTCCCGCACCCAGTTAGAAAAAACAACAGCAGTCCAGCTACAAAAGGTAAAAAGAATTTCATCACATAGCCTCCCTTATTAAAGTATTGATAAAAAAGTAAGCAACACACCATACATTACATGCCGAAATGGAAAATATGTTACCACTTTTTTCAGGAGAAAGGTTTGTAATTTCTATAGAAGGTGAAGGGACTCATTTAAGGAATTATTATTGGAAAAGAAGTTGATGAGGATGGGTTTTTAAGCGAAAAAAACAGAGCTATATAAAAAATAATAATAGCCTCACTGTGACACCCCGAAGTTTCTTGTTTCACAGATATTGTTGTGAAACATTATTTTTCGGGGTGTCACAGTGAAATTACAAAAGTTTCTTAAAAATGACTTCAAACTCCATTGATCTTTTTAAGGTATTATAGATTGGTGAATTAGTAAGTGCCTTGGTGCAAAATTCATCAAAGTCACTGTCCTCTAGATCTGCATATAAGAAAACAGTTATCGTTATTTTACTGATCAGCGGTTCTTCGTCATACCCTCTTACACCAGCTAAGGTGAGAGGATTTTCTAATGATAGGTTCAAAACTCCTTCAATTTCTTCAATGATTGACCCTCGTTTTTTTGATTGCTCTAACAGCGTCAAGAGAATGCTACTTAAAACTGATCCTGCAAAATATTCAATACTAGTAATATGTTCGTATTCAGAATCAAAGCATATTTGCTTTTCTATTGAAATGCTGTTTTTATTTGTAAATACTTTTACACGTGAGAGATCGTTAGATGTGCCTCGAAAGTTCATATCAAATATTTTGGACTCATATAAAGTGTTGACTGCCTCTGTCGTCTTTCTATTCATATTTTCTCCTTAAAATTGAAGCAGCTTCTGTTAATGTACTCATTTTTCCTGAGATTGTTTCAAGTACATTCACTGGACTACTTGAGAATGTAGCAAAACCACAGTCAGGATTTAGCGAGATTTTTTCCTTTGGCAAATGCTTCATTGCTTCTTCTACTCGTACCAGAATTGAATCCACTGTCTCAATCTCATCTGTACGCGGATTTAGCACGCCTAAACCAAGTGCTGCATGCTCCTTGATACGTGAGTCTGCTAATAATGAGCTAATCTCCCCTGCTCTTGGTGTAGAAAATTCAAGTGTTAAAAGGGCTGGATTTACCTCTGCAAACAACTCAAGCAGAGGAGTATATGGACCTGTCAATAAGATACTTTCATCCTTGCTCCAGTTCCCTCTGCAGACATGAAGGGAAGGAACCGTCTTAGACCTATCTATATGATCGATGATTTGTTTAATTAGCGAACTGGCAAATTTAAGCTCCTCTTTAGGATCCTTTCGCTCCGAGAGCGCTGCACACATAAATGATCTTGGCTTTCCGTCGGTAAAAACAACCTCTGTCAGCACTGGTTCATCAAATTGAATGACATCGACTCCGATGTTCATAAGATTATCGATCTCTTCCTTCATAATCCTAATAACATCTTGCCCAAGCTCTTCTTTACTACCATAAGCCTTACCAGAAAGATTAGGAAGCCACATCGATCTAGTCAAGAGATAAGGACCTGGCAAGGTGATTTTCACTGGTTTGTCCGTAAACTTCTTAATCATCTTAAGCTCATCTGCGACAATGTCACCGTTGTAGGTCAACTTACCAACACAAATGGCATTCTTAATGCTTACTGCCGGAACATCAAGCGTGGTCAACATGTTCTCAAAAGCTTTTTTATCATCAATATAATCAAGCATCTCACTCATACTCATCATTTTGACTCCGCCAATTTTATCGGAAACGAAGGATACGTAGTTATCACGCCCGAGCTCTCCACTTGTAATTACATTGATTCCGAAATTTTCCTGAAGGTTAATAACCTTCTCAGTCTCCGCCTCAATAAGATTGTTAAAGTCGAAAGGATCTATTGTTCCTCTTCTCATCATCCTCAGAGCTTTTAGAACTTCTTTTGATCTAGGCATGCTCCCTATTAAGGATGTAGGAAAGAGAGGTAATGGCAGTTTCATATGTATCATCTCCCAGATTGAAATAGTTAAAAGAGAAGCATTGGAATGACCACGCTTCTCTTTTTAGCAAGGCTGTTTCCACAAATCTTACGAAAAGAGCCTTTAATAAAGGCTTACCTACTTATCGAAGAACTTCAAATAGTCGTTGGCTTCACGTAATTGTTGAAATCCTGTAATCTTGCCTTCAACCCATTCCTTTAAACCTTCCATATCCATCATATTTTTATGGTCTTCATTGTTATAATCCATTCGATGAAGCACCTTTTGCCATTCTATAAATCTTTCAGTTGAAAACTCAGGGTGTGCTACGAAAATACAGTGGTCAAACAAATCCGTTGTATCAATGCAAACTAATTGATTTTCATCAACGGTACCGTCCATCTTCCAAGCCTCCCAGTTCAAATCTAGAGTTACAGCAGCGTCTACAGTTCCTTCCATCAGAGCTTTTACTGCATCTAGCTCTCCACCAACGTGGTCTCCATGAAGACCGACACCAATATCAAACCTTTTCTCACTGTAATCTTCTTCAAATTCTAGTCCATTTTTATACAAGTGGTTGATTGGGATAAGTCTTGCTTGTGGAGAGTCGATCGCTCCAAAACCAATCGTCTTTCCTTTTAACCCATCTAGGTTTGTTATGCCACTATCTTTGCGGACGATGAAGCATGTCTTTCTATCTCTATCTGTATCCCTCATAGAGCCCATCTGGCATTTACCATCGGTTCTCAAATAAGTGTCCAACCAAGCTAAAGGCGAATTCCAGACGATGTCGACTTCCTTGTTCATTAATCCGTCAACCTGTCCCTCGTAATCCTTATAGAAGACACATGCTATTTCAAGGTCTTCCTCTTTGAAAAAATCAGCGATAATCTCCCAAATAACTGTAACTTTCGGATCATAAATAACAGCACCAACTTTTATTCTATCATTGCTCAATGAACTCACTCCCAATCTATTTTTAAGGAATCATCTGACCAGTTAATGCTTTTCCAAGCCAAACATTTAGAACGTCTGCGCTTGGAGCCATAATCTGCCCTGCATAGGCATCTCGCAGAAGTCTCTCAGTAGGTAAAGTTTTATTATATGCTTTACCTCCTCCAACTCTCATGGCAAGTTTCCCACATTCAATGGCAGCATCTGACGCTACGATTCTAGCAGCCAAAATCTTTGCAAGTGCATCTGCATCACCATTTGCACCCGCAGTAGCAGCATCCAGTGTTAAAGCTCTTGCGGCAGCTGCATTTTTGTATATCGTTCCAATATGTACTTGGACGGTTTCAATATTTGATAGTGAACTTCCATCAGGGTATTTTCGATCTACAGAATAATTGCTAGCAACATCAAACATATGCAAGGCAGTACCGCTATAAACTGAACCTAATCCTGTTATAAAGAAAGGTGCTACTACATCGAATACTTGCTCTTGGCCTGAACCTTCTTCACCAATTCGATAAGACGATTCGAGTGCTACATTTTCAATGTGCATTGGGCATGACGAGTTCCCTCTCATTCCAAGACCATTCCAATTGGACATTTCAAAGCGTAATCCTTCTGTCTCTAGAGGAAATACCCAGTTGTTAATCTTTCCTTCTTCTACAGAAGGCGCAAGAACAAGGTAGTAAGACGCATATGTAGCTGAAGTTACCATGCTCTTCGTTCCGTTGAATGTTGTATAGTCACCCGTAAACTGAACAGTAATTTCCGGATTATAGAAATGCGTACCAGTTCCGAATTCACTGTAGGCTAATGCGAGGAATTTTCCGTTTTCAACGACATCAGAAAAAATCTCTCTCTTAAGCTTTTCACTTCCGTGAGTTACGATACACATTAAAGCAACATTATGCATCATATAGCAAAGAGCAGTTGTGGAACACGACTCTGCAAAGGCCAAAACAGCCTCTGCATGCTCTACAAGTCCTTTTCCGTATCCACCATATTCTTCAGGTATAAGTAGTTTTAAGAAGCCTTTAGTCCCTAGTTCCTTAAAAGCTTCTTCAGGAAATTTTGCTTCCTTATCAATTATTTCTGTGTAAGGCAGTATGTAGGTAGTGGCAAAATCCTTACTTTCTTGATAAACATTATTCATAAAATCCCTCCTGAATTCTAAAAATCTATTAACACCGTGTAATAATTATTTTTTATAATTACCATAATTTATAGTTATGAAATTTACAAAAAATTTATCACACTCAAGATTGATTGTGAAAATAAAAATTTGGTAGTTGTTATGTCATTTAAAAATCCCCATGCTCTACTTTTCAGAGTAGAACTTGGGGATTATTAAAACTCAGCCGTCTTTAACTAGTGTCACAGTGACGAAATTTAAAAGACCTGTATCCATTAACGCTACAGGTCTTTTATTCACCCATGCTGGGCGAACAAAAAATCCCCCGAAACATTAATTCGAGGGAACATAAAACACATATCAAAATAAACCTAAAATCCGCAAATCCTATTGATAACAAGCTATTTTAACTCTATCAGTGCCACACACTCAATGTGTGTAGAGTGCTGAATGTAGATAATATTTAATAAGAGTAGTGGAATTCACCTTTAATTTATTTTGGAACACATTTTTTCAAATTCTTTCCAATCAATTTCAGAAAGCTTATTTAAAGCATAGATATCAGCATATTTTTCCATAGGGATATTCCGATACAATAAAGTCCATTCATTTCCCAATTTTAATTTTAAGTTGGGATCTTCTTCTTTCTTAATTCTTTCACCAAGTTCATATACAGGCTTTCTAAAAGGGGCATCCTTTCTCATAAAATCAGATCCTGATTGTCCAGAACTTTTAAAATCTATCCAATGACCTTCTTCATGGTACAAACAAAAAACTGCGTAGATTACATCGAACATTGATATTGGATAATTGATGTTATCGTTGATCATTCCCCTAATTTTACGAAAATCGGGCGGATTCCCATTTCTCATTATTTCATTAAACTCTTCAATAGAAACGTTTTGAATATGAACACCCTCTTCAGAAGGAAATACATCTTCATCATAATCTTTGCTTAATCTCTGTTCTGCTGGTGTACAAAACTGGCATTGAATAATTGCTTTCAACGCTAACCTACTATCATACATTACTGGTATTCTCTTCTCTAATCCAAGCATTTCAGTAAGGTCTCTCATTCTCATATCTAAACCACACCATTTCTTTTATGATTATTTTATGTAAATTAGTACAAAGTTTATATAATTAAATTACATCGATCTTAAACGAATTTTTTAGCCAATGTGAGCTCCAAAGTGCTTTTTTGTATAAGATTAGAAAAGCGATAATAAGTTCAGTGGATTGACCATTTTCATTGTTTTCACTTTAACTTGAAGAATTCCTTATATTGAGTCTACACCAATAATATGAAAATATCATCTTTCATTTTTAATCTGATTTTTAAATAGTAAAGCTGTACCCAAGGATATATAACTCCTCACAAAGATTATCTGGATCAACCATTTCCCTTTTCAACTTTCCATAATAATAACTTTAAACCAAACTTTACTAATAAAACGATGACTTTGTCACCCTATATAAAAGCGGTGGCAATAGAGTTACTTTCCAACCAATAGACAGTTCATTTCATAAAATCACCTTTTTAGGATACACCCCCTAAAAATTGGCAATTCTCAAAATAATTCATTCCCTTCAAAATTTCGGACAAACGGACAGTTCTTTCTTGTAAAATAGATATATAGACTTATATAAATAATTAGGGGGCCGAAATGAACAAATTAGACTATTTATTAGAAACAAGTAGAGGACAGTTATCTCGCTATTATGAAAGGTGGTGTAATAGAATAACAATTGACGTACCTATGGAACCCAAAAGTAAAAACAGTATAGATTCCGCTGAAGAGACATTGTTCCAACAATTTGTACTGGAAAAATTGAAAAATGAAAATAGAAGAGGCTTTTTAGGGCCTATAGCTATTGAATTTGATTTTTACCCAACAGAAAACAATCCGCCTCATATACATAAATTACCTAAAAACTATCTTGATTTACTTTCTCAACCAGTCAATGGAAGCAATATTAGAAGAAAAAACCTCCTTTTTCAAGATGATCGCCAGGTTCAAATTCTGATTGTAAATTATCATATTGAGCAAAGGAATGAAAAACCTCGTATTTCTATTAATGCTGTTGGAATGTCAAATATATTAGAGGACTTAAAACTGTTAGATAAAATAAATTCAAATTCATTTAAATATGATGAAGAATACAGAGGATACGAATTTGATGAACTATTGAAGGATGAAGATAGTAGACTTTCTATTCAGAGAAGATTGGATGAAGCCATTGAAAATTATTACTCAACTAAAGAGATGGAAGAATATTATCGTAAACATAATGAAAAACAAGCATATGAAACAATGTTAGGAATAAATTTATATCATATTCAAAATCACCTTTTTTCAATTGATAAAATTAGTCCAATCGACCTTTTCAACTTCTATCCTAAATTAGTTAGAGAACGATATAAGGTTTTAGCACAAAACCGAATAACAAATTTATTAGAACTAAGTAGAAGTCTTGTAATCTCGCCTATTTTTTCTCCCTTAGATTTACTAACTTTACCTACCCAAAAAGGAGAAACAAAAGTCTTCAAAGAAAAGGTAAGAGAATCACTTATACATTTTAAAAAGAAGTATAAGTTTATATCGTCCTTATTGATAAATGTATCTTTAACAATTTTATATGTTCCACCTAAATACCAAGAAATTGATTTAGACAATTTAGCAAGATACATAGTTCCACAAGTTAATGAAGAACTAAAACCCTCCAGTAAGATTTTTTATGCGCAAGAGGACATTAAGGGTTTTACTCATAGTTCAATTACTCAATATCAAGTAATTAGAGTTCCCAGGTTAGAGACTGATCCCGAAGAAGGCATAGTAAGATTTGTTATAAATAAGAAGGAGCCTTATTCAAGTATCTTGAAAGAGTTAGATCATATTCTTTCAAGATGGAGCGACTCTATTTGAAAACACAGGGACGGTTCTTCTGTTTACAGAAAAATCGTTCCCCTTGTTTCTAACCAATTCAATCTTCGCCATCGCTACTCAGTGTGTATAATGCTGGATGTAGACATATTGTAATGAATAAAGAGTAGTGGAGTTCACCTATCTGCACAGATTGGAGCAAGGAACAAGAAGAAAAATATTACAGTAGGATTGTGCATCCATTAGCTTTTGTCTATTGCGTGCAGGTATCAGCGAAAAAAAGCATAAGATTTAACTCCATGTAAGAGCATAAATGCCTACTGTGTTTCAACAAAGGAGGTATTGTATTGCTGGAACCCAGAGGTTGAGAATGAAAATAATTAATTATTTTTTTAGATATATGACTAATAAAATAATAAAGCAGAGCTCTTTAATATTTTTACAACGTATTTTTTTTGGGGTGCCACCTTACCAAAGGGCTGTCTGCGTCAAGAATATCCTTTACAAAAAACAAACATTTTGGGCATAATCCTTTTGATTTGACCAAGTTTTTAACAATTTTTCGGAATTTATGTCTGCAATCTGGCTTTGGGCATGTACTTTCTAACGGGATGTTGGAACCATATGAAAGATGCTTTTTGTCATCAGGTATATGTCTTAAAAGCCCAGGTGCAATTACTGAAATTTGTTTTGACTTGGAAGATGGAGTATCATTTCGAGAAATTTTTGGAAGTAATTCGGTAATTAAACCATAGACTTCGTCATCAGTATATTCTTCAAAATAAATATTGTATTTATCTTTCATTATAGATAAAACTTCTTGCAACGGTTTAATCAAAAACTTGTAGGTGTATTCATGTTTACCACAAATTACTTCGTGTTGTTTCTCATAGTAAGCTAATTTAGGTAAATTCTCTTCACGTATTCGAATGAAAAAAGATATTTCGCCACTTTTATATAACATATTATTCTTTTCTTGATCAGAAATCTCTCTTACTTTTGTATCATGGTGTTTTCCATCATATTCAATTGCCCCCTCTAATTTATTATGATAAATATCTATTTCAACAGGGTTTCCGTTTGAACTCCACCTTTTAGTCTTTAGTCTATATTTTTCAAAGCCACCGATTATTTCATTAAGTACCGAACAGATCAATTGTTCTGTAAGTGAGGTTAAAGAATGATTAGGGCACCCCTGATTTTGTTCAGTTCTACAACTTACGGACTTCTTGTAGAAGTCTTTACATTCATCACACCACCAAGGATAAACAATAGATGAATATGGCAAAATTGTGGTTGGATCATAGTCAGGATGTAGTGTTTTAGCTATTTCAGGAAACAAAATTTGTAAGTTCCAATCAGGTGTTGCACCTTTTCCATTACAAAAAGGACACGGAATGTGCTTCGCCAAGTCTGCACACCTCTGCATACCTTTCCAGCTATGTTCAATACAATGAACATAGATACTATCATTGGAGCTTCCAGGTTTATAATTCGGATAAACATTAATTTCTGTATTCTTTTTATGATCCCAGTATTGTTCTACTCTATGTGGTGCTTTAAACATAATGCTTTTTTCATATGGAAGTTCTCGACATATATTACATACAGCTGCACCGTTGTAAATTGATTGGTAAACTTGCTTAGGTGTTTTTATGAAACTACATTGTCTCCCCTCAAAGTCACAAATCCAATATGCTTGAGTCTCAATATCTTTAGTGTTAATCTCACTGAAGTCTATGTTCAATAACTTTTTGTTTTTTTCTGCATCCCATAAATGAAGCATACGATCTTTATAATTTTTATCTTTCATACAGCTACCTACCTCTTATTTTTATTTAGAGATAGCTTTGACTTGTTTGAAGACGAATATACGTGCAATTTAGTAGTATATCCGTTGGTATAGTTCCTATACAATTTTCTGTAATTTTTTTTTTACAAAATATAAAAGAAAAAGAATATCCATATAAATAAGAATTAATGTTTGGTTCTCACTTGTTTACGAGACCTTAATTTTTACTCTAATTATCTTCTTTGTAACGCAGATTCCGTCCTTGACTTTATAGCACTCTACATAATGATCTCCCTTGAAAGTTGTTTGTTCAGTGAGTGTCATTTTATTTGATTGAATAATTTGTCCTCTGATACAGTCTTCACTAATCGCTACGTTGCCTCATTTTTTAATTTCCAATAAACATCATAAGGCTCAGGAGTATTTGTTGTAGCAATAAACAAAAGATCATGTCCAGGTAATAATAATGATATTCTCCTATTCATGGATTGTAATCATCCAACAGTTCTGGGTTTGAGGAATGTTAGAGTGTGTTTGATTTGATATTTTTATATTTCAGCTCAATTTATGTAATAATCTATACTCAATTAAACTATCATATAAAACGGAATGGCTACCTAATTAGAATGGTACCGAGGTTTACACAAATTTGCTGTAAAAGTGTTAGTAGATTGTAAACGGAATGACAGTCCGTGGAATGACGGACTGCATTCGTGGTGAGACTTCTAAGCTCGCCTTATCCTTCGGATATCGGCTCACTAAGAAGCTCAACCTCTCATTTTGATTGGCTACGCCAACCGTTCGACCCTCCGCTTTGCTACAGGCACTCACTTCAAAATTCGACCACTCACTTGTCCGTTCGGAAAAAAGCCACTGTCTCTTTCGAGACAGCTTACTTCGCCTATGGCAAAGTAAGAAAACCATACATAAGACCTTGTACTACTTACTTAGCCTTCGTCTAAGTAACTACTACAATCTCTTATGCTTTTACGGCTCTTTGAGCCTTATCAAGACTAATCATATCCCATTATAGGAGGTGTTATTGTGGCTCGCAAAAAGGAATATATATCGCAGTTTTTCATGCGTGACAAACTCGCTTTTACAGCCATGTCAAAGGCAGGTATCGTCTCTGCTGAAAATCTCAAACATCATTGCAATCTTGCTGAAAGTCGCATCAAGAACTACGTTCGTGATGGCTACGCCGAGAAAATTCTCTTCAAAGACGGAAAGGAGTTCAAAGAGGCGTACACTCTTACATCAAAGGGAAGAGAGCTTGCTGAACGCCAGTGGAACCTTCGTGAACATTACCATGCACAAACAAGGTCTCCCTATCACGATTTAGCCTTGTCAGATAAGTATTTTAGCCTATCCGAGCAGGTTCGTGAGACATGGAAAACAGAAACGCAAGTAAGAATTGAATTCATGGATAAATTAGAAGAACTTCGTCAGCAAGGTCATAGAGACCAAGCAAACGAATATTTTGACATGATGAAACAAGGGCTTATTAGTATGCCTGACAACGTTTATACAACAGAAACAGGCGTTGAAATGGCGTATGAGGTTATCACAGACAACTACGGTCGCCAAGAAATGCTCGCCAAGGAAATAGCAGTTTCAATAATGGAATATGGCTACGAGACCGTAAGAATTTAATTAAAGGAGGTAATAGCATGGAAAACAATTATTCACCATTGTCTAAGTCTATAAATGAAAAAAACACAATTTGTGAGAAGTATCAAGATTATTTGAAGATTATTTACCTTTTCGGGAATAAGGTAATGCTATTAAAACAGTTGCGAGAACTTGGAAGTGAGTTGGCTCTTTTTAAATCTCCTTCAATGTTTCAAAGGCAGATGGAAGAACTACTCGAAAATGATATTATAAAGTACGCACCTTTTTTTCTAAGTGATAGAGTTACTCAACACAAAGTAATTGTCTTAAAAAAGTATGCTCTTCGCTATTTAAAAGGAGAGACAGAGCCAGGTGGTTCACAGAAGGTCGCTCCAGTTCCACCTCTTAAAACTAACGAACGTATTCTCCTATCTATCTTTAAAGGCTCCTTTATTCTTCAAAAAGTTATACCTTTACTCAGAAGAACAAACAATACCGTCACATTAAACTTGATTTTAGAAGAAATACACAGCAACTCCATGTCTATATTGATCGAAAAGAATAAAGGTCTTGATTTCGCTAAACGATATTGGAATGAGTTTCATGATTTCCTTGATGGAGAGGTGGTTTGTGAACAAATAGAAAGATTAGAAGAATCTACCCAGAAACGAAAGAAGGGGCTTGAATATGGTTCAAAGTCATTTAACGGTAAAGGTATAGCGAGTATTTCAGAATCAGGTATGGATGTAGAAGCGAACATTAAGAAGGCCAACAGGCAGAATAAAGCAAAGAGTACACTTTTTGCTAACAAAAAGATACTCCTCGATAATTTCACCTTTGAAAATATGGTACGTTCAAACATTCAGATTATCCGTGTAAAAAAGAGTTATACCCAAGTTCAAAATGAAAGTAACGGTCAAATTTCTCAGATGCCTTCAAAACTTCATGTTACAGCACTGTTATTCGACCATCTGAATAGGCAAGACTTGTACTCTTTTACTAAACAGATTGCATGTTTTTATAAGATGCTGAACGACATGATGGGGAAAGACCCAAATAATTCAGCGAATTACTTTGAATTGCACTTGACGGTTGCAATTGTAGGTTATGATGGGGTAGCTGTGGAGAACATGCGGAGAAAGGCTGAGGAGGTCGTTTACAGCCCATATAAAGGTATTGTTGAAAAAAGACTGGTACTAACTCTTGAAAACTGGCAAGTAGATAGAGAAATGCAGGAAAATCGTTTAAAAATACGGTTCACCGACTACGACATTTCTAATCGATACCTTGATGGAAAGAAATTCTTAAATCTAAAACAGAATAAATAATAGGGGAGAGCCACGCGCAGCGTGGCTCATTTTTGTTTGACACCATTGCTGTCGTTGGTGGGAATCTTGTTAAGTACAGTCGTTTGAAGAGAAAAATAGAATTAGAAAAGTTGTATTTTCTCTTTATCTAATAGGGAAGAATTATTAATTAATACAACTTTCTTCGCAAGTAGGATATTATATCGTTTATATTAAAAAGGGTGTACTCCAATTTACTTGTAAAACATTCATATATCGGCATTCCGATTTACAAATAAAAGAGGATAATTGCAAATTCTACGGTTCGGAATGTTCATTAGGGAACCTGCTTTATTCTTAGGTGGAAGGGATACTTCATGCAACAAAATGGTATTCTACAAACCCATTAAAATCATCATTTATCGGCATTCCGAACTGGAAGCTCAAAAAGACCAATTGCAAAATCTAAAGTTTGGTTCGGAATGAAGAGCGTTACGAAGGGAAACTCCAAATCTATGGGGAAATAGTAATCACATGGCAAAAGGAAGTGTTTTGTTAAATACTCACCTAAATGTTGATGAACTCCAAACTCTATAAGTTAAAGCTTGTTCATAGGGATTCTCCATAGGTTATGCAAGTAATAGGATAATGATACCGTCTACCGACGTTACATGCACCAACTATTCATCTCCCTGGGTCAAGCGTCCCCCCTTTACAAACCATACATTGGATAGTGAATAGTCAACAGAAATCACGTTCCTGTTGACCATTGGATTTATGAGATTTGATTTCCTTCTGGATTGTTTAGGAATATTTTTTGACCATCTTCGAAAATTCTTTCTTCCTTGAAAAAGTCCATCAAATTCAATAAAACTTCATTTCTGAGATTACCGCCATCATTTATTCCTAAAAAATTCCTAAGCTCAATTTTCCTTATAAAAGGAGCACCTTTTTCTTTATACTCTAAAAGATATTTTTTTGCCATACCAATTCGAATATCAGACTTCTTTTCCTTCTTAGGTTTGTTTACTTTCTTGGAATCTACTTCAAATTGATCTTTATGGTAATGAATTTGAGGAAATTGGCTTCTTATAATACTTTCCACTTTCTCATTGTCCATGAACAGAAAGATTTCGCAATTTTTACTGTTGTCTCGATTAATACGTTTTATCGCTTGGTATATTTCACCAGCAACAGTGGATTCTCGTAAGGATTCGATTTCTTCATGTTTGAATAATTGTAGTTGATCCTCTTTTTTGTTCTGTGTCAGGTGATAGAATGTCATAGCGTATGAAATGTAATCATAGTTTGGAGTTTTTGTTATCACTACGGTATCGAAATCACGATAGGTATTAACGCCTATCAAATTCCCAAAATGGTCGACCTTAATTCTTTCTTCTATTATCATTTCTGCCTCTTTCTTGCTGTACCCAAGTGATAAAAAGTAATCACTAATAGAGATAGACAATCCTTGTTCTCTTTCTTTATCTGTAATAAATAGAATCTTGTTCTTTCTCTCAGGGGAAACTTTGGAAAGAACCTTCTCATTAAAATTAATATATTTTTTTAGATTGCATTTACCAGTCTTTATTACACTATGATGGATAATGGTATTGGAATAATTGAAGATCTTTGGTTGGCTAATCCTGTGGAATTTTTTAGATAGGGAGTATTTTGTATCGAATGAAGCGTTAGCATCGAGGATGATATTATTTTGAAACATTTTGTAGTCAATGTCTTCACGGTAAGTATAGAAGGCATTCTCGTACATATAACCACCGTATGATAGTAAGTAATTGATCTTAGAAAGTATTTTCTTGTCTCCGTCATCACTTACCCTACTCAGTAATTGGTTAACTACCTTTTTATATCTACGTTGTTCCTCGATGTTAAACTCTATTAGCAACATTTTATTGAAGTTCTTATTAGCCTTTTTCTGGTGTAGCAAGTTCCGTAAGAAATTAACAATTGCATCAAGAGATAAATCCAAACCATACTTATAGTTATTGATCCATAGCTTCCCAATATCCTCACTACACAGGTGTATTGTTTCAATTATGTGAGGATACTCGTCAATAATAAGGATTTGCCTATCTTTAATAAGTTCGGCATGTTCTCCTTTACATATTAATTGATACATTTGGTGAGTTATGCACAGCACTTGTGCTTCCTCTGCCTGTTGTTTCCTTTTTTTGTTACCTGTGTCTTCTTTCGAAAATTTCATTGCTACAATATTTCCCGCATGTTCGTTAATTTTAGACACTGTATTAATTAATTCATCATCTCTTGAAAATTTTTGAACAAATAGTACACGGTAAGTCTTTGTTTTAGTCATTTCTCCAATGAATTTAAACGTCATCTGACTTTTGCCTGACCCTGCTTCATGTCCAAATACCATAAAACGTTCTTCATCCCACTTTGACCTATCCGTTATTTGTTCGTGCAATTCTTGGAAGTAGTTACCTATTTCTGGTTTCATCAAATATCACCTTTCTTCGAGTTATTGATGAAACAATAATAAGCAATTTTCAAGCATCTTAATATGCTTTAATGGTTCAACACTGTTTGACAATTTAAGAAATGTCATAGGTTGGTTAGATTCAGTAAACAACATTTTTTATGAATTGTCTTAAATGTATGGCTTGTATTGTATAGAATATATTGAATCTACTAATTGAAAGGAGAGATCAGTATATGAAAGAAGAAATCTTAATAGCATGTGACGTAGATCGTACAAGTAAAGCTTTGATGAATTACAATGGGAGAACCCATGTATCAATGTTTCAGACATAAATACAGGAGGTGGAAAGTGTTAGAGTGGACATGCTCCCATGGATCATTCCATGTAATCTTTAATGGAAAAGAGTATATGTAGGTTCAGTTTCTGGACTTTTTCAATTGTAATCAGTGCTTCTTTTGAATTACAAGCCATTTAGCGATACTTTTAGTAACCGTTCTACTTTTAGTACATAAGTTTATTACCAATTTATATATTTTTTATAAAGCAAAAAGCCGATAGGAAACTATCGACTTTAAAATTATTTGTTATATATAATCGTTGTACTGTGAACTATATTTATCTAAATTCAACAAATAACTAAACTCGTTATTTATCGATGCTACCAAGTCACTAATTTTTAATTCTCTTTTCAAGAATAAATAATCGCTTGTCCATTTCCGTTAGTTTATTGTTTATAAAATCAATTTCAAAATCTGTTTTCTTTTTAGCTACTATTAACGTTCCTACTTCATCTTCAGTTTGAGAAGCTTCAATTCTGTTTACTATTTCATGAATTTCTTGAATATCAGTTTTCACTTCTTTCATATCATTTTGTAGTTGTAATAGGATTTCAATGATTCTTTTTTCCATTCCCGTCACCGTCCTTTTTTAAAATTATAAGGCATTAAATTGTTTTTTCTATTATTTTTATCAAAAATTCATTACTGCATATATATTGGGATTATACACCTAATTGCAATGTAATTTCAAAAGGGATTTACCTGATAAATGTGTTTTCCACTCCAAAAAACTGAACCCGTTACTCATTGAGTTGGTCTTTTGTTTTTCCTATGTCTATTTTTAAAAGAGTTTGCAATAAAAACGTTTCGCCGCGCAGCGAAACGTTATTTATAAAGTCTCCGTTGTATACGGAACATGTTTTAAGTTTAAGAACTATTAATTCAGCAGACCACTTCTTAGAAGGTTTGCCAAAAATGTCTGCTCTCAATTTACTGCTTGCGATGAACGAGCCTCCTCAAATTACATAGAAGTTGAAGAAATACGTATTATGGCAGAGAGAAACAAACTCTCCTTTTCTCCCTACCATAATAATCCCTATATGGAATCGACTAAATCTTGAATAGCAATATCCAGAGCTTCTGCTAACTTAATTACTTTATGAATAGCAATATTTTTGCTTTCACGTTCCGAACGTTCTATCCTACAAATATAACTACTTGATAGAACTCCTCCAGTTTCTTTTGACAAACGAGACATTGACCACCCTTTCTGTTTTCTCTTCCGTTCGATTAATAATCCAAACCTATTTAATTGCTCTTGACGTATTTCCACATGTATTCTCTCCTTTGAAATTTTAGGTATATCTACCCTTTTTTGATTTACGACCTTTTAGATTATAGATAATCCAACTAAGGATATTCACAATGGCTTTAAGATTGTTGCACTTTTACAAATACGTTGTAATTTCTACTTCTAAAAAGGATTGAATAATATTAATGCTCTTTTATACCTGCTATTGAATTAACAACCAATATTATGGTAATTTGTTTTTACAATAATAGTTTATCTCATGAACGAGTATCCAAACTAAACCACAGATAGTTCTCTGTGGTTAATGGCATAAGAGATTAATAATGACGGAAAAAAAGATGCTTTGTAACACTGGCGACAATTCGAAAAGTCTAACCATAGAGGAGGAATTGCAATGTATACGATACACTACGAAAAATCATCAGGGAATATCATTGTTACCGATAAAAATAACGTTATAGTTTTGTCTGAGAATAGATTTTCAAGTGAACCGTCTTTTAATAGAAACAGAAAAAGAGCAGTCTACATTACTCCTCTTGAATGGGAAACTCAAAGCAATTTAATCATGTTCCACCTTGCACTGGGGAAGAGGGAAATAATCGATATTCCAATAGACGACACAAAAATGGTTAAAAATGCTTTGTGGTTATCTGATTCTCTTCTTGTGCTTATTATAGGTTATACACGTGGAAAAAGAGCTATAGGGGGTCGTGCTTACAGCTTTGATATAGAACAACGTCAGTTGCACCCTCTTTGTAAGTACGATGGGGTAAAGAAACAGGTAATTAATTTTGAAAAACGAGATAAGTCACTTTTATTAGATGTTATTGAATTTACCTCGGAAACAGATGAACTCTTCAACCGTAAAAAGGAAGTAATCAATATGTTAAGTTCTGGATTACTATGATGAACAAGCGAGTCTAAAGAAGATTAAGTTACCTTCATATAATAACAAAAATGCTGAGTTAATTAACTCAGCATTTTTATCTTATAAGTTACGATTGTTTAGTTTTTTTCCTTTTTACCCTTTTCCCTGTTTCGATCATTTCTGATAATTCGTCTTCCCACTTTGCCGACTCTGTTTCGTATTCAACTCCAGCAAAGGATTTTAGAATTGCCTCAATGATTATCTTTGCACCTTCAACTGGAACTGCCATTCCAACTTGTGATCTCACACTTTCTTTTCCGCCTACAAATTCAAAATCATCAGGGAAGGTTTGAAGTCTTGCTCTTTCACGGTTAGTCAAAGCACGATATTCATCGTAATGGTACATATGGGTACCACCCCCACCTTTTGCTGTAACGGTGTAAGCAGGAAGATCAGGATCTAACCTTTTGTATATGTTTGACATTTTTGCACCTTTTACATTTAATCTTAAATCCTCTGGTATTCCTTCGAACCAAGCATTTTTTCCAGCGGGGATTTCACTAAGAAATTGAATTACCTTAGCTGAGTGTCTTGTAAATTCGTTATTTTTTGCATCGATTGGTATGGGTGGATTTTCCAGAGCCTGTTTAGCAGTTGTCCAAAGCTCCCTGGCCTTGAATGGAGCCTTTGGAACCTTAAATTCCCAACCTAAATCCTCATGTATTCCAACGATAATTATTCGATGTCTGGCTTGTGGTATTCCGTACTCTTCAAACTTATAAAGATGTGGAGTAATTCTATAACCTACTTCTTTCATCTCTTGCATTATTTTAATAAAAGCTTGGCCCTCATTAGCACTTTGTAACCCACCTACATTTTCAGCAATAAACCACTTGGGTTGATGATGCCGAAGTACCTTTATCCCATACGAATACAACGGGCCGTATTTCCCGTCTAATCCTTTAGATTCTCCAACTATACTATAATCATTGCAAGGGAAACCAAATGAAAAGGCATCTATACTTTCGAGACTTTCAATCTCTAATTCCTCTACCTTACTGCAAATAACTGAATTAGGAGAATCGGGACAAATGTTTTTAATAAAGGTGCTACAGCTATCTGTATCCATATCATTAGCCCAAACATGTTCTACCATATACAACTCATTATTGTGTTCAATTTTTGCTTTTTTTGCTCCTAAAGAGAGGCCACCTGGGCCACAAAACAATTCACCTTTTTTAAAAATCATAATTATACCACTCCATATTTGTAACTCTATTATCCAATGTCATCTATTATACATTAGATGAAGTAATGTGAACATAAAAAGTGATTTCCAAAAACCTTATAGTTGCTCAACGTCACGGAGGCTAATTTGTCTATTAGCTGTAAAAAGAGATCTCAAACGTTGATGATCAACAGGATTCGTCAAGTGACGTTGTAAGAGACGAATAGTATTTCTGGCTGAGATTACACTCCCGTATACGTTAGGTTGTTGAGAGTGAATTTGTAATAATTGTCCTTCTATATTAGAACCGAACCCATCAGCAATATACATGAAGAATTCTAAGTTGGGGTTAAGTTGTTGGTATGTTGGAATATAGTTTCTAACCATTCTATTTCTATGGTCATTTGTAATAGTGTATCGACTGTATGCTTTAGTGTCGATAATTCCTGAGTAATTATGATTAGTAGACGCAATATACACATCAGGGTGTAAAGGGCTATTCCCCACATGCCTCGAATTAAATCCTAAATGATCAAAAATATCTCTTGTTGCAATTTCAAACTCCATAGCCAATTCTCTACCACTAATTGCCATGTTTAGATAACTGGTTTCGAATAACCCGAAAGTATCTGGTCTAAAACCTTCGACGGCGTCCTCAATTTGTTGCAAGGTATATCCTGTTATTGTTGCAATTTGGTTTAATAATTGAGTATTAATACTTTGGACAGGTCGCTGACCAGCAATATGTAATAGTTCACTTCGTACTCTTCTCTGTCTATATAGAGTATCTGTTATGGTTTCTCCACCGAAGTTTCTATTATCTCTATTTTGGCCTGGTGCTAAGCCGTAGTTTCTTTGAAAATTTTCTTTACCATAATGGTGGTTTGGATTGTAGGTTCTGATTGAAGATCCATCGTTTAGTATTTCCTCTACCTGATATATGCGTTCTTGTGCAATAGCAATTCGACCAGTCGAATCTCTTTCAATTAACTGAGTGTATTCAAGATAATTTACCAAAGTATTAGCAATATCCTCTAAGTAGGAAATTGTTTGTTGTCGTGAGCGAATCCCTGTTGTACTACTGGTATACATTTCTTCGAAGTTATCAGGAAGAATTTCATCAGCGTTGTTACGGTAATCGATAATCCTTCGAACAACGTGTTCAAAACAAGCATCTGTCTCGTTCTCTCCTTCAGTTATAACAATCTTTCCAATTTCTGCTCTGGATAGAGTTTCAATGCGATTATCTGCAAGCAACCGTAGTAAGAACCTAAAAGGTCTTACCCTAAATCTTTCGTGAATACTCACTCTACTCCGCTGTGAGTATGGGGAAGGATATTGCAACTTCATTAATTGATTAGTTATTATTGGAACAGGTGGCTGACCTGACAATAGAGCTTCTCCAGCTAATGTTGTCCTCATTATCTGTGTATCAGTTTCAGTAAAGATTAAACCTAAATTAAATAACCAGGATTCGTAAGTTCTTGCTCCCCCAGCTCTACGGTCTCTTCTTTGTCCAGGTCTTTTAATGCCGAAACGTTCCAATTCAGTTTCGAAGTCTAACTGGCGGGCCAAATCATGATTCCATACATCTCCTAAATTTTGAAGCGTAAAAAGTGACAAAACATCAACTACAGGATAGAGTTTACGTTTATTCCTTGGAACTTGCCAATTGTTAATCAAAAAAATGCCTCCTATTTTCATATGTACCCTTATACAAATGACAAATCTTTAGACTTAGGATAAACTTCGATAGAAGACCTATCCTTTGCTTATAGTCAATATTATACACAAGAACACAGATTGTCTCACTTATTAATTTAGCTTGAAAAAGAGGAGGAGTTGTTTAAATATGATATGTAAATGTGGCGGGTTATTTGTTGTGAAAAGAATAGAAGAGTACCCAAGTGAATTGACTAATAAAGAAAAGCTTCTATATAATCGAGTTTGTGACGTGGAATGTGTGGGGTGTGGTGAAATCCAATATTCTCAACCATATGACGACGGGAGAACACTAAATACGGTAAAGAAGATAAAGACTGACGGATGTTGAATTCTATTTAGGTGATGCTAAGAAATGATAGGCAAGTCATCAATTTCATTGATGACTTGCTGCGGAAGCACAGTAACTTTTACTCGTTACCTATTTGCTTTAATCTGTATAGTATTCATTTTCTATTTCGTACAAAATATCTGTCTGTATGAAAAGTACGAAGAATAGCGCTACTTTCAACGATACCTTTTGAAGTTTTCTCTACCTTATTAATTAGCAAAATTTTTCTTCCAGATTAAAAAATTTTTTGATAATATAATAGCGAAAAAAGAAATACCCCCCTTATTTTTTCCCACGAAAGGAGCTTCTTTATGAATGATACTCTTGAACGAATGAAAGATTCATATGGTATGCTTTTTGAAATTGAAACAAAGCTTCGTAGAATGGTAGTAACAAATTTAGTGAAGTGTCATGGTCAAACCTGGTTAATGCAACGTTATGAAACAAAACTCCACCTCCACGAATTAATCTCCTACTTCGGTAAATACCCAAAAGAGTTGCCACATTTCAATAGAGTTGAATTACAATCTCTAAACAAGCTTAATCGTATTAGAAATAAAATTGCACATTCCCATTTAATTGATGATGAAGAGTATAACTACTTAAAGAAGTGCTACCGTCTGATTATGAGGCAACCGATAACAAAAAGGAAAAAGAGAATACAAGAAAATGTTATCTAATCAAGGTAAAAAGACTATTTAAAAAAGAAAAACAATAAATAACGACAGTATTAGCGTACAGATTAGTGATGATTTTGTACGCTTATTATTTGTTAATACATCAATGTTATAAGAGATCATAATCATACCAAAGCGATCATTTACTGATGGTTTATAACTTTTATTGAGGGAGTATTTTATAGGATAAATTTGGCCAAATTGTTGAAAGTTAAGGAAAAGTAGACAATTGGGTGAAATTATGAATATTTTAAATAAAGAAAATTTGTTGACGTTAAAAGATGTAGCTAAGGAACTTTCAGTCCAAAAACAAACCGTAAAGAATTGGTTGAGTAAAGGGTTATTTCCGAACGCTATTATAGATTCGGAACAACAGTGGTATATTCTAAAAGATGAAATTAACGCCTTACCTAAAGTTAAGAAAATTGATGAAAAAATCATAAGAAACAGTTTTATTGTTAATACTGGAGGTCAGCTTCCGTTAGTTGATCGTATTTAGGATGTAGACGAACATTAACTAAAATCTACCTCTATGTTCTTTGAAAGGAGATATCAACGTAATAATACGAACGTACATTCCTGTAAGACATCCAAACTATTTACAGATTTTCAATTTCCACTATACTATAGTTATAGCCGATAACTACTATCTTAACCACATCGTTTGCTTATCCCTACCTATCCTACTCACAGAAAGGAAGTCACTCCACATGTTAATACAATTGTCGAATTCCCCATGACTATTTGACCCTTCCACATTCAACTGATTTAATCTTTTGTTCTTCAAAGTCCCCCGTCATAAACCACCACAAAAATACCCCAGGAGGAAAAACATGAAAATTAAACCTATCTTCAGTAACGTATCAAAAATTTCCAATGAACGTATGGTACCAACTATCATTAACAAAAGAATAGAAGCAGTAAATACCACTGTCTCTACTTCTAAAGGAGGAATTGTAATATGAGATGTGCAGTCTATACTCGTGTATCAACAAAAAGTGAAGGACACCAGAATTCTTTAGTTACACAAATAGAAGCTATCATGAATTTACCAAAGGATTGGGAGCTTTATGATATCTATATAGACGTTGATTCAGGCACAAAAACAAAAAAACGACCTGAACTAAAACGACTGATGAATGATGCTAAAGAAAAGAAGTTTGACACCATCCTGTTAAAAGATCTTTCTCGATTAACAAGAGACGGACAGTTTTATTACCAAATAACACGTCTTGCCGTCAAACAAGGAATTCTTATTCTCACCTTAGACGTTGCAATAGATAAACTACCAAGAAAAACCCCTTAGACCTCACCTCTATTAATAACATCATAAATTCTGTTGACGCAACACACTACCCCAAAAAAAGTATCCCCAGGAGGAATAATCATGCAAATCGAACGAATCTTAAATAACCCATCCCCAGTTTCATCTGATAGTATCTTATCAACTCTCTTTATTTCTAAGGCTAATGCTAATGCTAATCCACTGTCTCTTCTTCTAAGGGAGGAATTGTAATATGAGATGCGCAGTCTATACTCGTGTATCAACAAGAAATGAAGAACAACAAAAATCTTTAGTTACACAAAAAGATGCTATTATGAAATTAATAAAGGCAAAGGAGTGGGAGTTATGTAATTTCTATATAGACGTTGACTTAGGTATAAAAACAAAAAAGCGCGACGAACTAAGACGCCTGATAGATGATGCTAAAGAAAAGAAGTTTGACATCATCCTGTTAAAAGAATTTTCTCGATTAACAAGAGACGGAGAGTTTTATTACCAAATAAAACGTCTTGCTGACAACCAAGGAATTCTAATTCTCTCCTTGGGCGGTGCAATTGATACACTATCAAGAAAAACCCTCTAAGTTAGACATTACCTCTATCATCAACATCATAAAATCGGTTTAAGCAACACACCACCACAAAAAATATCCCCAGGAGGAATAATCATGCAAATCGAACGTATCTTAAATAACCAATCCCCCGCTTCACTCGATAGTATTTTATCAACTCTCTTAATTTCTGAGGCTTATACTAAAGACAAAGCGAATTCCACTGTCGCTTCCTCTCAAGGGAGATATTGTAATATGAGATGTGCAATTTATACTCGTGTATCAACAAAGAAAGAAGAAAAACAGAATTCTTTAGTTACACAAAAAGAAGCTATTATGAATTTAATAACAGCAAAGGAGTGGGAGCTTTATGATATCTATATGGACGTTGATCCATGCACAAAAACAAAAAAACGACATGAACTAAAACGGCTGATAAATGATGCAAAAGAAAAGAAGTTTGACATCATTCTGTCAGCAGATGTTACTCGATTAGCAAGAGACAAAGAGCTTTCTTCCCAAATAAAAAGTCTTGCTGACGACCAAGGAATTCATATTCTCACCTTAGACGGTGTAATAGATACACTATCAGGAAACACAAAAATGTTCGGACTATATGCCTGGTTGTATGAAAATGAATCTCGGGGAAGAAGCGAACGTATCAAAAGTGGTTTAAAAGCAAGAGCACAAAGAAAAGTCTAAGGGGTCAACCTACAGATGTATTTCTTTGGAGATAGACAATTAAAATTATACAAGATACAACTGATGTTACTCGTCGTATATCCTTCCCATATGGAAGTAGATTCATTTTCTCCCCCTCCTTATTATACCTTTACCACATTTAGCAAATTCCATCAATTGGTCTTAACAAAAACCCCCATATTAAATACCCCAAGGAGGCACCTCATGAAAATTGAACGTATCTTTAACAGCGAACCCTCAATTACCCTTGAAAACATTTTAAAATCCATTATTAATGAAAAGATTGACTCTTTAATTGCTGAGTCTTATGCTAATGACAAGGTGAATTCCACTGTCTCTTCTTCTAAAGGAGGGAACGTGGCATGAAAGCAGGTATTTATGTACGTGTGTCAACAGATAAAGAAGAACAAAAACAATCATTACAGAACCAAAGAGAGCTTTTCACTGAAATATTAGAAAGAGAAGGGTGGGAACTTTATGACATCTATGTTGATGTCCAATCGGGTACGAAATCCAAAAAAAGAACCAACTTTTTAAGGTTAGTAGACGATGCACAATCAGGTAAAATTGATATCATTCTTGCAAAGGAATTAGGAAGGCTCGCAAGAAATGGAGGGTTATCTTATAAAATTAAAGAGTTATATGATGAATATGGTGTACACATTAAAACTTTAGACGGTGCAATTGACTCGTTAAATGGTAACACCGACAAATTTGGATTGTTTGCTTGGTTCTACGAGCATGAATCACAATCAACGAGTAGGCGTGTGAAAGACACACTAAGACTAAGGTCTGCAAACGGAATATTCATGGGTTCAATTCCACCTTACGGTTACAAGCTAAACTCCGAACGGAAACTAATTAAACGTGATGATTTTACAGTTGACGTCGTAGGGCGGATCTTTCATGATTATTTGAACGGAAAAGGCTTTGATCGAATTGCCAAAGAATTAACTAATGATTTAATTCCAACGCCTGCACAAGTGGCAAAAAAGAAAAACTCAGGAGAATTTTGGGGCGGATCTTCTGTAAGGAAAATCTTAGAAAATCCTCATTACACAGGAGACCTGGTACAACAACGGGAGACTACAATTTCAGTTACAAGTGATAAACGCAAAAAAAATTCTTCTGACAACTATCTAATTGTAAAAGATACTCATGAAGCGATAATTTCTACCGAAGACTTTCTACTTGTTCAAAGACATATGGAGTCTCGTAAACGAAAACGCCCTCGATTTACAAAGCATCTATTTACTGATATTGCTATATGTGCCGATTGCGGAAAAACCATGCACTATAAAAAAAATCGTAAAGGTTATGTATGTGGAAATTATAATAAGTATGGTCAAATCGCTTGTTCTGACCATATTATACGTGAAAAAGTCATTATTGATGTAATTAGCCAAGACTTGAAAACACTTTACTCTGAATTCGATGGAGATACTTTCAAGTCGAAAATCGTAGGGAAAATAAAGAAATTGCTTCAAAAAGATAAAGGAGAACTTTCAAAAATTGATTTTGAACTTAGCAAATTGAAAGAAGAGAAAATTCAAGCGCTTCGGATGAAAGTTGCTAAAGAAATTTCTAATGAAGAATACTCCCTTTTAATGTCTGATAATAGTGAGAGACAAAAAGTTCTGATATTAAAAAAGAGAGATTTAGTTGATGTATTAGAAAACCAAAATAAAGTAATGAACTTTACTGAACTATGTCAAGCACTTGAAGAGTTTATGCAGAAACCTCAACTAACAAAAGAAATTCTCAATAAGTTAATTGAAAAAATAGAAGTCACAGAAGAAGGCGGTTTGAGAATCTTTTATAGATTCTCAAACTCATACATATCTTCTATTTTTTTTCGAGCAACACACAGCACTCAACGTGACTCGTATGCGGAAACATATCAACTGGCTGAAGGTTTTGTAATTTGAAGCCGGCTTTCATTAACACATCTACGTCTTTTGCGAGTGTTGATGGGTTACAGGAAACGTAAATGATGCGTTTTGGTTTGACTTTGATGATGGTATCGAGTAGTTTTCGGTCACAGCCTGTTCTTGGTGGGTCAACGACGAATACGTCTGGTTTCCAGCCTTGTTTTAGCCATTTAGGTAGGATTTCTTCTGCTTTTCCTTCTTCAAACTGAGCATGGCTGAAGCCGTGCTTTTCGGCGTTGCGACGGGCGTCTTCGATTGATTCTGGGATGACGTCCATTCCGCGTAGTTCTTGTACGTAAGGTGCAAGCCAAAGTCCAATTGATCCAACTCCGCAATATGCGTCTACTAATTTCTCGGTACCTGTTAGTTGGGCTGCTTTTTTTACTTCGTCGTATAGTTTTACGGTTTGAATTGGGTTGAGCTGAAAAAAGGCTCGTGCTGACAATTCAAATTGTAAGTCTCCTAATGCTTCTTGAATTACTTCTTCCCCGTGTAAATGAATCGTCTCATCACCGAAAATAAGTGATGTTCTACGGCCATTGATGTTTTGTAGCACGGATTTCACTTCTGGAAGACGTTTTTTGATTTCTTCAATGATTTGTTCTTTATGTGGTAATTCTTTAGTCGCGGTAATGAGAACGAGCTGCACGTCGCCTGTGCTAAAGCCAACTCTTGTCACGATTGTGCGTACGACACCTTTGCGCTTTTTTTCATGATAAATAGGGATTTTTAGTTCTTGTAAAATCGCCTTCATTGTCTGCGTCACTTTGTTTGTTGCTGGATGCTGAACGGCGCATTCTGAGATATCGATCAATTGATGAGAGTTCATTCCATATAATCCGGCAATAACTTCATGCTGATCATGTCCGACTTGTAGCTGACTTTTATTCCGGTAGCTCCAAGGATTATCCATGCCGATTGTTTCTTGAAGCGGCAGTTTGTCGCCAGCAAGATTGGTATGGCGCTCAAAGGCTTGTCTAACAATATCTTGTTTTTCGCGTAGTTGTGCTTGGTAATCTAAATGCTGCAGCTGACAGCCACCGCATTTATCATAGACCGGACAAGGTGGCTCGATGCGATCTTTTGATTTTAGACGAATTCTTTTTATTTTTGCTTCTGAGAATTTCTCTTTCGTATCTGTAACGGTCACGAATACTTCTTCCCCTGGAAGTGCTCCCGGGACGAATACAACCTGCCTTTTATAATAACCGACACCTTCACCGTTAATGCCTAGGCGTTTAATGGTGATTAAAAATTCTTGTCCTACTTTAATTTGTACTTTTTCATTCTTCATCTTTTCAACTCCGTGCTTTTTGATTATCTAAACTCTCCCATAAATAGAGGGAGGCATAGCTTTTATATGGTGACCAACCTTCACTATAGCATAACATTTTTTCAATAGTTGGTTTTTCATCGAGATTGTAGAGGTTTTTCAATGCATTTTGAATACCGATGTCTTTCACTGGAAACAAGTTCTGTCGCCCAAGACCAAATAGGAGGATATTTTCTGCTGTCCAGTAGCCAATCCCCCTTACTTTTACAAGTTCTTCAATGCATTCTTCATCTGACATTATCGCCAATTCATTCAAATCTAATTTACCTTCAGCAATTAGTCTTGATGTATCAATGACATACTCTGCTTTTCGCTGACTAAATTGTAACTTTCGTAAGTCTTCATAGTCTAACTTGCTCACGGTTTCGGCTGTGGGGTAAACCCATACTCCATCCTTTTCCGTTCCGAATTGTTTAACGAACCGTTCTGTCAGTGTATAAGCAAAACGAATATTTAACTGCTGATGAATGATTGTTTTCATCATGCAAGAGTAGAGATCAAAGTCACAGATGAGTGGCATTCCCGAGTATTGTTTGAATAATGGAGCCAAATCTGTTTGTAAAAAATGAGTGTTAACATCATGCAAAGGAACTTCAAGTTGAAAAATTTCTTTGATACGGCGAACCCCTTCTTCTATGTAATCAGGTGGTAGGTCGATATGACAAACAGGCGCTTCAATATCACCTGTAAATGATACTGTTGCGATCACAAGGTTACCGTACATTTCTAATGGAACTTTAATTAAATTCGCTTCCTTATCAATCACATGAATTGGGTCATAACTTAAACGCTCCAAAACACGGTGATAATGATAAGGGCCGTTCAATTGAATATCCATATTCATCACTCCTCACCTATATAATATACCTAAACTTGGATTAATCTCCTAACTTCTTCATTTTTAGAGATTATCGTGAAAAAAAACTTCCTAAACTTACTACGTCACTTCTGTTTATATTTTTGTTAAAATGATTAAGTAAACATGGTTAAGGGAGAGATAGAGATTGTCAATTTCAACTGACGTAGCATCCATACAAATAATGGCGGAAGTATTTAAAAAGAAAAGTACTCAATCAGTTTTTGAGAAAACTGTTAAAAGTCTAGTAGAAGAAGTATCTTACATAGATTGGGTGGGAGTATACCTCGTTTCAGAGGATGGAAGCCTACAACTAGAAGTTGCTTCTGACGAAGAAAATGATTTAGGCTGGGAATGCAACGGTGAACTAAAATTCCCTATATCTAATTCAACAAAACAACAAATTGGGATTATCGTTGTTCGTAGTAAACAAGCAATCTGTTTTGATGTTACTGACGTGGCTACATTAGAAACAATTGCACAAGCGATCGGTCAGATTTGTTATTCTAATTAAATTAAGTAGGCTGTCCCATAAGTATTAGTGCACCTCGAAGTCATCCGATAAATAGAAGTTTTGAGCAAAATCTATTTATCGTAGGCTAGGTGTTAGATGCTTTGCTATTGGGACAGCCTCTCTTTGTTTTTTATCGCAAACATCTTCTTGTCTAGATAATCTTCTTTTACTCTAAATTTTTTGTCCTCCGGAGCTCTTCTTCATTGTCCACTACTGTCCTCTGTAGTAAAAGGCAAAATCATCTTTATATCATCTACATAAATATCAGAAATATTTACCTTCTTTGTAAGATCAATGATCGACACTGGATCGCCCTGAACAACGATTCCATAAGAATAAATTCCATGTTGATCAATATAATCTTTCACTGATTGATAGTATTCACTAAAATGTTTTCGCTCGATCATATTTAAAAAGCTAAGATGATCTAATTGGAATTGAATTAAATCTCTAAAATGGTTTTCGTAAACGCTGTCGTCAACAGTACTTGAGGCTGACTTGAATTCACTAATCTCATAATGAGGATATTTCTCGTTTATTTTATCAAATATAGGACCTCCCCCTGAAGGTTCAAAACCTATGAGGGGCAATCTTTGAATATCCATCTCCGCGTTTCTTATCGCTACCCATGAAATATAGAGGCCAGAATCATTTGTTTCATTTATGAGTTGGGCAATCTCTTCCATCGATATGTCTCTGTCAAAAGAAATATAGGCTTTAAGGTAACTGTAAGGCGGTAAGCTTTTTAATTTTTCCAATGTATCTTCACCAACTGGTACATTTCCAAAAGGGTATGTCGCACGCGAAAAAAGATTTACAATCGGATATTGCCAAAAAGCTTCATCTAGTGTAAGACTAGAGCGTTTAATGTCTCCTGAAATAGTATTCTTTTCACCCTTAAACGTATCATATTGGTACAACGAGAAAGTGTAGCTTCCTATTCCAGTAGCACTAAAATTAACTCCACTTGTGATGATCGTTGGAAAATGAAGTTCTGTATAAGTTGCTAATTTGGCCCCTAAATCAACAGTATAGTCTGAATACGTATGTTGATTTGGATTATAGTAGAAACTATTCAATACAGGCGTGAGAATAAACCGAAATGCTACCAACAGGATAAACACGACTGCAACTGACGAGAAAATCATCGTTGCCTTCTTTTTACGAACTTCATTTTTTATTTGCTTCATCTCATCGTAGGTTTCTTCTTCAAACTTGAAATCTAAACTTTCATTTTCATCGACTACTTCAAGGTATTCTTTTATTAGTTTACTTTTCTCTATTTCAGCTTCAATTAATCTTTTTTCTTCTTCTGTTGCAGTACCATTTTGATATTTTTCCAACAGATCTTTAAAATTCATATTGATTCTCCTCCAGTACTCTTTTTAACTTTGTACGGGCCCGATATATTAAAATCTTCGTATTTGCCTTTGAGAGTTTTAACATTCCCTCTATCTCTACTAAAGGAATTTCGGCATAATAATGTAAAATTAATATTTCCTGATAGTTTTCCTGAAGTTGCATAATACATTTGTAAAGTCGTCGGTTTTTTTCTTTTTGAATGATTTGTTCAAGTACACTAGTATGGTCGATATGATCATTGTCATTTATCGTTTGGTTGACCATTTTTTTATTCTTTTTTAAGTGGTCTAACCAACAATTCTTGCATACAACGAGTAACCAATATTTAAAATGCTTTTTTTCCTCATTTAAGGTTAGCAGTGCTTTTTCGAAAGCTTCACTAACGATATCCTCTGTTAACTCCTTTTTCTTACATAAAGAGAAGGTATAAACATAGGCAGTTTTATAGTATTTTTTATATAAATCTTCTAAAATACCTATCTTCATTTATTCCCTCCTCTCACTTTAGAAACGAACGAAACTTGAAAAGGTTACACTGATTTTTCCATTTATTATTAAAAAAATCCTACAAAGCCTATATCTTAATTAAACAACTATAGTTTAGCATAATATTCCAAACTGCCTTTAAAATAAAAGAGTCAGTCCCAAGACAAAGTGTCAGACCCGCATGAAAGTAAAAATTCACCGCAACGAACCTATAGTAGGACAGTGATTCCGTTATTTAATGTAACTTTGCTATTTTGAGAGAGTTTGAGGACACTATTCAGGGTAGACACCGCTACGCACCGAATAAAGATATATGATAAATCTTAACGGTTCAGTTTTGAGAGAGAAAATAACAAATAACATTAGAATTAGCCTACAAATCGGCAATAATTTTGTAGGCTTGTTTTTAATTTTCAAGGGTTGGTTAGAATTCAGCCAAAATTAGCAGTTGTTACCTCTTGGCAAGAGTATACTTATGTTCCCCTTCTATTTCATATTCTAAAAGTTGTGCTAATTACTTTGTTAAGAGTACAATAATTTTTATAGGAATTATGGGATTAAATGTTAAAATAAGAGCAAGAAATTTTTTTCTTCAACGAAGAGCAGAAGAATATATAAGGGGGAGAACTATGGTTAATTATAATGGGAAAAGATTTGTTTCAATTGCTAACACTGATAACGGAGAGGTTTCTTCAAAAACTTATTTTGATTATAAACAAGAAGGCAATATCATTTCTGCTACGTATAGTGGTGGTGAAATTGTAAAAGGGACACTAATTGGGTTAGTGGACGATAATGGTTGTTTGGCTTTTAGATATAATCATGTAAATACGAAAAATGAGATAAGGGGAGGACAATGTTATTCAACCCCTGAATCTCTTCCAGACGGTAGAATCAGGCTACATGAGAGTTGGCAATGGCTTGATAGTGACCAAACCGAAGGGAAGTCAACGATTGAGGAAGTAATATAATAAAATATTATTTTGAACAGTAAATAACAATAAAAAAATAATCGGAAATTCAAAATTTTAAAAGATAGTTCTCGCTCTACTAACAGACTAACAAATTTATCCCTGACGATTTTTGACTAATAACAGTAATCGTTTTTTCTCACTTTAAGTAACGGTGAGCTTTCGTTCAACAAAGGAAAAAAATATGAGTAAAACGCACAGATACTGCATCTGTGCGCTTTTTTGTATGCTAATATTAGTTTTAATCCGTTTGGGACTTGAATGTTAATGCAATGCAATTTAGCCCGTGAATTGACGTTCCCCTCCCAAAACCAACACGTTAGATAAATCTGTACGTCCTTATTTAGTACGATGTGGTCAGACACTTTTGGAACTGCCTTTATATTATTGAAGATCATTTAGGTGTCTATCCAGCATATAATCATCTAAGCTTTTGAACTCATAGCCCTGCTTGCGAAGATCATCAATGACTTTGTCTAGTGCTTCGGCGTTATCACTTGAAACGGAATGAATGAGCATGATCGCGCCAGGATGGACTCGTTTCATAATTTGGTCATAGGCGTATTTCCAGCCTTTTTGATTTTCTACTTCCCAATCTTTGTAGGCTAACGACCAAAATACGTTAACATATCCTTGCTGCTGTGATAGTGCTAAAGAGCGCTCGCTGAACACGCCACGTGGTGGTCGTAAATATACCATATCATTTCGCCCTGTTAGCTCCTCATATTTCACCTTTACTTTTTCAAGCTCTCTTTTTAACCTCGCATCATCAATCTCAACTAAGCTTGGGTGATGCCACGAGTGGTTGCCGACGATATGCCCCTCTTCTGCCATACGCTTGATTAAATCAGGTTGATCTAATAAATAATGGCCAGTGACGAAAAATGCTGCAGGAACTTTTTTCTCTTTTAAGACATCAAGTATTTTTGGTGTGTAGCCATTTTCATAGCCATTATCAAATGTTAAATATAGTTCTTTTTTGTTTGTGTCGCCAATCCAAAAGCCACCGTACTTCTGCAACAACTCTTCGTAAATCGGTTCAGTTGTTGCTGGTTGATTTTTTGGCTTAGGATTAAAGCTCCAATTATAGCCTTTATTGCTGTAAGCCTCGGCGTTCAGTTGCGGTGTCATAAAAAAAACGAACATAAATAGTAGCAAGTAAATGACTTTTCTCATCTAATCAACCTCTCCACAGTATTTTGTGTTAGTTTTTTTCATTGCAGCAAAAAATATCCGCCTTCTTTCTTTGTTTTTAGAAACAACGACTTTCACCTAATGTTAGTTCGTGAAGATTTCCGATACGCAGTTAGCCATTTGCGTAATTCGGCAAAAAAAAACCATTTGTGGTGACTGGCACCACAAATGGACATTTTAAAATACTCTATCGGCCAACTCAGACAACTTTTCAAACGATGATTTATCAACATCAGCGTGTAAGCTGTTTCCGTGTGAATCCATCGTTACGATCGCTGCAAATCCTTCAACTTTGAGGTGCCACATCGCTTCTGGGATCCCAAATTCTAAGAGATCTACACCTTCAACTTTTTTAATACAGTCAGCGTAGTATTGAGCCGCCCCACCGATTGCATTTAAGTAGACACCGCCGTGCTCTTGGAGTGCTTTTAACGTTTTTGGTCCCATACCGCCTTTACCAATGACTGCGCGAATACCGAACTTCTTCATGACATCTCCTTGGTATGGCTCCTCACGAATACTTGTCGTTGGTCCTGCTGCTTTGACGTGCCACTCACCCGCTTCATCCTTTAACATGACGGGACCACAGTGATAAATGACCTGACCGTTTAAGTCAATTGGTGCATCATGATCCATTAAGTGATGATGGATGGCGTCGCGTCCTGTGTGGAGATCGCCATTGAGTATAACGACATCACCGACTTTTAAATCGCGGATTTGCGCTTCTGTTATTGGCGCTTCTAGAACCACTTCACGACTCGTTGACTTCACTTCTGTCGCTTCTGCTGCTTCATCTTGAGTAAACTTAATTTCTTCACCGTCTTTATAAAGCCATTCTTTAATTTCCCCAGTATCGCTAGTTAACGTCACACCTAAGCGACGGAATGCCCAGCAATTATAGGCTACTGAAACGAAGAAGCTTGCTGGTAGGCGATTAATTGCCCCAATCTTACAGCCGAGCAATGTCGCTTCACCACCGAAGCCCATCGTGCCAATTCCAAGATTGTTGGCGTGTTCCATTACGTAATCTTCAAGCTTCTGTAACTCTTCAATAGGATTGACATCTTCTGCCGATCGGAATAGCTGTTCTTTTGCTAACGAGTAGCTCGTGATCCGATCGCCACCAATACCTACACCAATAAATCCGGCGCTACAGCCTTGTCCTTGCGCTTGGTAGACAGAATGGAGGATGCATTTTCGAATGCCATCTAAGTCTCGCCCGGCTCTACCTAGGCCTTCAATTTCAGCCGGAAGACTGTATTGAATGTTTTTATTCTCACAGCCGCCACCTTTTAAAATTAGGCGGGCATCTATTTCATCTTTTTCCCATTGTTCGAAGTGGATGATTGGTGTTCCATCCCCTAAGTTATTGCCGCTATTTTCTCCAGTAAGTGAATCTACAGAATTCGGACGCAGCTTACCATTTTTCGTCGCCTCGGCAATCGCTTCTTTGATTGCTTTTTTCATTTCAATTTGGTTGGCTCCAACTGGAACTTTTAGTTCAAATGTCGGCATCCCCGTATCCTGACAAATGGGCGATACGTTCGTATCTGCCATACTAATATTTTTTGTAATCGTTCCAAGAGATAGCGCAGCGGTTGTTCCGGCATTTTCTCTCTGTTTAGCTTGAAGGATAGCACGACGTACATCGTTTGGAAGATTTGTAGACGTTTCAACAATTAGCTTATACATGCTTTCTTTAAACTTTTCCAACTCCAATTTCCCCTTCCTTACCTAAAATATTGTTTTTATCCTTTTCATTATACAAGACATAGTAGTGATTTATCCAAAAATTAAGAAATATCTATGGAAGCGTTACCAACTTTTTTTAAAGTTTCGAGCTAAGTCTTGTTGATCCTAAAGAAACTTGTACCAACTAACTTAAAACTCTCAACTTAAAAACTATTAATATAATATATTTTCATTTTGCATATTACCCATTAATAGATGGGCATCATGATTTACATAATGAAACACTGGTTTTCCAGCTTCCGTAAACTCGACTTTTGTTACGCCAGTATTGCCAATAACAAAAGGACGATGAACTTCATTCCATTTTTCTGCAAACATTAAGTACATCAGGAAGATGCTAATGAAGCCGCCATGAGAAACGAGGGCTACATGATGACGCTTATGCCCGGCAAGCAGTTGCTCTAGTACATACTGACAACGAACGGTAATTTCTTCTACCGTTTCAGTTCCAGCTAAGCCGGTTGTCAAGATTGAAGAGGTTTCAGTAATCTCAGGAAACTGTAATAGGATTTCTTGACGTGTTTTCCCCTCGAGAGGTCCTAAGCCTATTTCGCGAAGTTTATCCCAGCCAACAACATCTACGGGCTGATGAGCACTGATCGCCGTAGCTGTTTCAAATGCTCTTCCTAAGTCGCTAGAGTATAGGTAGTCAATCGATTTTGCAGCAAAAAATTCCCCTAACAGCTTAGCTTGCTTCTTGCCAGCAGCCGATAAAGGAAATTCCTTGCGCCCTTGAATGATCCCACTTTCATTTGCGACAGACTGTCCATGACGAATTAAATATAAAATCAATCGTACCTCTCCCTTAAACTTGCTTCTAGTCTTCTTTTAAGTCGTTTCTAAATTTCTTACATTTATTTTCAATATCATCTAACATTTCAATAATACGATCGATGTCTTCAACCCCAGCTGCTTCCGGCTCAATGGAATCCAGCATTGTCATCAGAAGCTCCATTTTCGAATGTAAAAAATTAAGTTGTTCTTTTTGATCAGAAATTGATTTACCCAAGTTGTAACTACCCCTTTCACTTCTTTACTTTCTTAGTATATTACTGTTTTGCTTTGAAGACAAAGTTTTTACTTTTATTATTCAAACTAACGCTGAACTTATACGAAAAGCTTCTGTAAAGGGCCAATCTATAAAACATTTATCATTTTTGGCCAGAAGACCCCCACTTCAAATAAAGTGGGTAGTTCACTTTTGCCAGTTGTAATCTGTACACGCTTAAGTTTACCTATGGTAAAATGTTAAACAGATTAGCATTAGAGAGGAAGTTTTGTTTGAGAAACTTGAAAGCTATTACCCCTTCCTATGATCCGTGGGAAGCTTATCTGGATATCGAAGAATTTGGCGAAATGCGCCTAACAAATGTTGAATTTACAACAACGACGTTATGTAACATGCGCTGTGAGCATTGTGCCGTTGGTTATACACTTCAATCAAAAGATCCGAAACCACTACCTTTGGATTTATTACTGATGAGATTAGAGGAAATTCCTCATTTACGCTCACTTAGTATCACCGGCGGAGAACCGATGTTATCAATGAAATCAGTAGATGAGTATGTCGTTCCCCTCTTGAAGTATGCCCATAATCGGGGCGTTCGAACGCAAATTAACTCTAATTTAACAATGGAATTAAGCCGCTACGAGAAAATTGTTCCGTACTTAGACGTGCTCCACATCTCACATAATTACGGTAGTGTCGACGACTTTGTCGAGATTGGTTTTGCAATGATGGAGAAAAAGCCTTCATATGAGCAACGAGCAGCTTATTTTACGAGGATGATTGAAAATGCTAAAGCACTAACCTCCCAAGGGGTCATCGTCTCGGCAGAAACAATGATAAATAAACGTACACTTCCGCATTTAGAAGCGATCCATGATCAAATTGTCGAAATGGGCTGTCAGCGTCACGAAGTTCATCCAATGTATCCATATTCATAAATTTCATGACTATTTTAACACAAATGAAAAAGCCTCCAAACCTTTATAGGCTCAGGGCTTTTCTAATTAGTTTATCTACATCAGGCTTACCTTTTCTACTTATTATTATCCCTTTATCAGTTACATAAATATCATCAGTATGAGGCTGAGGCTCTCCTAATTTTTCTGATATGATACAATAAGGCTCTACTGCTGTTTTGTCCATCTGTATCCTCTCCCTAATGAATGTTAGGTCTGTTTGTCTTGTACTCATTACTCTCATTAGAGGGAGTTATAAAACTGTGACATCAGAGCATAAAAAAAGAGCAGGACTGTTAAGCCCTACTCTGTAACTTATTTCATTCCTTTTTCTTTCAATGCTTTAGAAATCCTAGTTAGAGCTTTAGCCCTGATACTCTCTCTCTTAGCTATAGCTGACTTAGACTCTTTACCAAATCTGTTTGATTTAAACTCTGACTTAGCATCTGCTCTCTTATCTGCCATCTTAACTAACCTCCTTAACCTTAGTAATGTGATATTTAACAGTAGTGGGAGCTACCTGATGTTTTTCTGCAATCTCCCTATAAGTAGCACCAGTACTTTTCATCTCTACCCACTTGACAACAATCTCAGGAGTATACTTTCTAGGTCTACCTGCTACCTTAGTCTGTCTCACCTTATTAGTGTGATAATGCACAGTAGATGCTGTTACATTGTATTTACTAGCAATATCAGCAAATGATAAGCCCTGACTCCTAAGCTCTTTCCAGTCCTCTAAGACCTGAGTAGCAGGAGCTACAGTATCAGTCTTTTGATTACCTAACTCCTTAACAATGTAGTTATTAACTGTAGTTTTACTTACTCCTAGTTTATAAGATATATCAAGCCTAGTTACTCCTTTTAGGTAAAGCTCTATAATAGTTTTAACCATGTCCTCAGTAACTTTATTTTGTCTCCTCTTAGGCTGTACTTTACCTGAGTAATACTTATCTACATTACCCTGTTTAATATCCTCCTTTAGCTGTAGATACCTCTCAGCTACCTCATAGTTAGTAATATCAGTCCTCAGGTTATACTTAAATGATTTATATACAATATCCATAACTCTGCCCTCTGCATCTAACACTGGATGAGGATAAACCTCTATAATGTTATGTCTTAGGTCTACCTTCCACTTTGTAGGCTGTTCTACTGCCTCCATGATGCTCCATAGCTTATTATCATTCATATCCTCATTTAATTTAAACTTATGTTCATTCATCTCTAAACTCCTCCTATGTTAGCTGAAATTAAAAAAGGAGAGCCTAAGCCCTCCATTACTTTCTACCTGTTTTAAATGCCTTTACCATAACCATAGAAATTAATACACCTGCTACATACTCCATTTAATAGACCTCCTCAATACTTAGTCTGAGTTGCCTCTCTCTTTTATCAGCCCTCTATAGCTTACCTGCTTGTTTTAGCTCTTGAATATAAGCCTTAACTTTAAGCCCATACCTAATTAGCTCAGTCTCAATATCCCTAGCTCCTAGATGAATGCCCTTATAAGTCAAATTAGCCTCAGCTAGTGTAATAACTCCTGTATCTAGTAAGACCTGCCTTACAAATCTAAAGCTACTGTTAAGGTCTCTAGTAAAGCCCTGTAGAGCCTCCTTATCCTGCTCTAGAGTTGCAATACTTGTATGAGCTACAAAGTAATTATCTACTGTACTAAATAAGAATTTAGCTCCCTTATGCACCTTAAAGAAAACCTCTGCCTTAGCCTCAATCTCAGCATGATAAGCATTAGCTTTAGCTCCTGATACTGTCTCAGTAAGCTCTAGCTCCTCCTGTAAGATATTTACCTGCTGTCTGAGCAGTTTAGCCTCTGATATGTCTACAGCCAAAGTAAGAGCCTCCTGAGCTGTCTCAATCTGCCCCTGTAGTTCTGCTACTGTCTGCTTATTCTCAGACTGTTCTACCTCAATCTTTTCTAGCAGGGCATATAGAGCCTCCTGAGCTGTCTGTACATCTGATACCTTAGCTGTCATCTCTTTAATCATTTCTGTTTTCATCTGTAATCAATCTCCTTTTAGTTGTTGTATTTCAGTCCTCATTAACATTTAAAAACTGCTTGTATCTGTCATTGAATTCCCTGTCATATCTTGCATCCAGCTTAGCAATCAAAATTCTAAAAGGCATCTCCTTAACCTCAGGATAATCCTTTAGATGAGCCTCATAATCAGGCTTAACATCATCCTCATAGTTAGGTAGTTTTAAAGCAGTATTCTTAGCTACTTTGTCCTTTACTTTGTTTAGCTGTCTGTAGACCTCTTTACCCTCAACCTCACCAAAAAGCTCTATAAGGTCTGCCTCTTTAATCTCTTTAGACTTAGGTTGTCTGCCATCCATTTTCTCAAATTCTATAGCAGGAGTATCCTTAGCTGAGATGTCTCCTGATGCTAACTTTAATAGTCTTAATGTCTCAGCATTATTAATAAACTGCTCTGACAATCTACCATTAATTAAGCCCATGAATAAAAGCCCTAATGTCTGAGCCTCTAACCTAGCTAAGTTACTGCTCATATCAATGTTAAGGCTGTTAGCTGTTCTACCTAATGTTTTCTCTGTACCCTGATAGAGATAAGGACTCTCAGCTACAATAGTCTTAACCATCTGAGCCTTATCCCCATCTGTAATAATCTGAGTAAGGTTATCAGACATAAAACCTCTCATAGTCTTGTTTCTAAAATCAGCATACTGCTTAAAGTCCCTTTTAGTAATTCCAAAGTATTCTAAAATAGTAGCAATATCAGCAGTCTTTGTCTTAGGGCTTTTCAACCTTGCCAGTAAGTTCTGATATGTCTGCTCTAATACATCCTCATCTACCTCAGTCTTTACATCTACTAGCTCAGGAGCTGTATTACTGTACTTATCATAGGCTGATGTATAAAGGTCTAAATACTCCTTTTTATGAGACCTTAGCTGTCTAGAGCTGATGCTAACTGATGGATGCTTAGCAAATTCCTCCTGATTACAGTCTAGTACAGCCTGAGCATGTCCTAGAGCTTGAATTAGCTCATTTCTATTAGCTACATTATATTTGTCAATAATCTCAGATAACAGCTCCTGCTTTCTTTCTACTGGAGCATCTTTAAACTCATATTTCAACAATGTTATTACCTCCTTTTTTAATTGAGTAAGTTCCTAAAAAGCCTCCTTACCCTCTCACTACTTATGTCTGACTGAGGTACATAGTTTTAAAGCATCAGGAGGAATAAAAGTAGGAAATATATAGATTAACTTTCCCTGTACCAGTTTCTGAGACATATCTTTAATTACTAATAAAAAGATAGAGATATATAAGCTGTAAAGATAGGTACAAGTTTTTGGTACATAAGCATATTAATCATAATTTGTCAAATGTCTCTAATACCAGTAGTAGATACTACACTACCTAAATAAATTGTAGTTTTTTTCTGTAGTCACTTTAATAGCTCACTCTCAGCAGGATATAAGTATGTAGGAAGATATAGCCTACAATTAAACTATTAGGAGGATAAACAATGAACAGAACAGCAGTAAGCATATATCAGGACTATTTTGATAAAGAAATAGAGGCTAAGTTAGATAAGTACAAGGAATGGAAAAAAGCTAGACCTGCTAAGCATCAGCTAACTAAGGCTCTCAGGAAAGCTAAGGAGGCTGAGTCTAATGAGTAATGACTTTTACAATGTAAAGCTAACAGATAAGGATGTTTACAGGATGCTCTACCTTAACAAAGTTGAGGGAAAGTTACCTTATCAGCTAGAGGAGCAGTTTCCAGTAAGCAGGACTACTATTAAAAATATTGTCAATGGAAAGAGCAGAAAAGATTGTTATCATGCTTTCATGACTCTGAAAACAAGACAGCCAAACAAATTAAAAGAGGTGTTTAAGGAGCTATCAGCATAAGCAGAGGCTCTTTTTTATTCCAGAAAACTAACTATAAGGAGAGGAACAACATGAGCAGGATAATGAATGATGTAGAACAAAGAATAATAGCTAAAGAGGTATTTACTGTAGTAGATGCTAATGGTGAGGTAAGGCAGGATGTAAAAGTAGTTACTCCTCTGATGCAGGAGCAGTCTAAAAAGAGGAAAGAGTTACAGACCTACAGGAACAAAGCAGATAATCCTTTTACTATTGTAAATATGGAGGCATCTAAGGAGCTTACTGGACTAGAGGAGCTTAACACTAAGGAGCTAGGATACTTTCTAATCTTACAAAGCTATATTAGCTATGACAATATGTTAAGACAGCCTAAGTCTACTCTGCCAATGATTAAGAAAGAGATAGGACAGGCTTTAAGGATGAAAGACAGGAGAGCATACTCTAAAGTAATTAACAAGTTTATAGAGTTAGGGCTGATGTATCAGGAGTCTGTTACTCTTTATGATAAGGAGTATCAGGCTTTTTATATTGCTAAAAAATACTGCTTTAGAGGCTCTAACAGGTCTGATAAAGTTGTTAAGATGTTCATAGGCTCAGTACAGGAGCTGTACAATCAGGAGGAGATTAAACCTGCTGACATTGGCTTTCTATTTATGCTGTTACCTTACATGCACTATCAGTCTAATCACCTTGTAAGATACCCTTTTGAGAGGGACTATGCTAAGGCTGAAGCTTTATCACAAAAGGACTTAATAGAGATTACTGGACTAGATGAGAAGAATGTTAAAAATCATATTAAAATAAAATTGTCAAGTATACATGTTTTTGGTACTTTTAGAGCAGGTAAAAACTCTATTTATAAGGTTAATCCTAGCCTATTCTTTAGAGGAGTTATGCCTGATGAGGAGCTAAAAGCTGACTTTACTTTAACAGGGGAGAGCATTTAAACTCTCTCTTTTTTTGTATCTGTAGCTGTGTATATCTTGGACTTTATTGGGGGGTAAAAATGCACCTTTTAGGGCTAATAGGGGGGTAAAAATGCACATCACTAAAACAGCTATATCCCTTGTGTCTCTAAGGCTCAACCCTGTTTTACAAAAGTAGGTTCTCTCTTATCTTACATAAAGAAACCTGACAGACTCTAAGCAGTATTTTAGCTGTATTTGACAAATAACTTTAAATATGCTGTAGGAGATGAGCTATAGTATGTACCTCTTATGTGAGGGCATATTCATTACTGTTCATTAGTAACAGTATCTCCTATATAGTTAGTTGTATGAGCAGTTCTCTCATACTCTATTTAAGCCTAATTATTGCAGTTAATTCTGTAGTTGTTAGGCTCTCTTTTTTTGTTCTTTTTAGGTACTGTACATACTTTCACCACTTTGTCAAATACAGTTAGTAAAGGCAAAGGCTAAAGCCTTATGTCTGCCCTAAAGGGCATCCATACTACAATAATAACCTGAGCTGTTGTATCTCTCTTTTTGTATTACACATCTATTTAATCTTTGTATTGAGGACTGAGCTTGCTCAGGACTCTAGAACTAGCTCTGCTAGGACTAATGTTACTGCTATAACAGTTAAGGATTATAGTTAAGGTATGGGAAATAAACAGGACTATAAGAGGAAATAGAGGACAGTTAAGAGGCTGTCAGAGGATGTAAATAGAGCCTGTAGGAATAGACAGGAAAGGTACAGTTAGTGAGCAGTTAGAGTACAGTGAGAGGCTCTAAAGCCTTATACAGTAAGGGCTACAGGTAGAGGCAGGAGATTATAGGGAAAGTATAGTGAGAGGTAATAGATGCAACAAACACAACCAGTAGCTCCCTCCCTCCTGTCAAGTATTTTAACTTTACATTCTATCAGGCATTACATCAGCTCCACTCCTGCCAGTCCTCTCAGTAAATAAATCAGCAGGACTTAGGAGCAGTGCTATCTACTGGACATAGGGAGGGCTGTTTAGTATAGGGGTACATTTACAATAGGGAGGGCTAAACAGTCTTATAGGGAGGGCTTACTATTATAGGGGGAGTATCTAACTGTTAAGGGCTACAGGTAGAGGCTCATACTTTTGATACTTACTTATGAGACAGCTTTAAGCCTTAAAGCTATGTTTAAAACTATTGGCAGATTATTAGTCTCAATAACTACTCTTTTTGAGAGACCTACAGCATCAGTAAAAGTAGGGGTACATTTACAGTTAGCAAGGTACATAATAACTACTCTTTGTCAATAGCTCTCAGACTACTTATATTAACTCAGATTGAACAGTAAGTATTTTCAGGACTATTGTACATATCAGGACAAAGACTCTTATAAAAGGGTATGAGAGGCTCTGAGGGGTATATAGGGGGAAAGGGGGTAGGGATTATTGGTAGGGTTATGCAGTAAATATATAATTCCTAAAAATGCAGTAGCAGGAGGCAATAACTAAAACTATTCTACTGCTCCTCTACTGTTAAGGGGGTATCCAGTAAACAGCACTATATAAAATGGCTCATGCTTTATATAAATCACTATTTCCTATATACAGAAAAGGAGGGGGCAAAGCCTTTAAGCTCCACCTCCTGTAATACTACCTATTTAATTATTTATACATCCTGTCCATTATAACCCTCTCCTGCTCATTCTGTGGCATCTCCATAGCTGTATTATATGCTAGTATTGTCTCTTGCCCTGCTTGCCTGCTAAACCCTCTTAGGATAGCTTTTATAGTAATAGTAGGGATACCCTTACCTACCTGCTGTCTCATGTCTTTTAGCTCTACTCCTTTGATATGATGCAGATAAAGCACCTTTCCTATATTGTAACCAATCCTCCTCTAGAGTAGTAAAATTTAAGCTGTTAATAGCCCTAATCTTAGGAGCTGAGGAATATCTTTTTAAAGTGGTTCTGCTAATATTTTATGATATTACTACATTATCCTACTAAAATATCATTGGTAAAAATATGTTATAATTTGTTGACTTATAGGTGTACAAGCCTTTATAATAACCCTAACTAAAGTTCAAATAATTTTTAACTTATAGGAGGGTTACTTGTGTATACTATCAGCAAGGATAAAGTTAGATTACATATGAAAAAACATGGTATATCTACTCAAAAAGAATTAGCTGAACAACTAGGCTTTAGTAAAAATCAGCTTTCTATGTTACTCTCTCCTAGCTTTAACCCTATTAAATCTAATGCTATGAAACTATGTGAAAAACTTGATGTAAAGCTAGAGGAAATTACTGAACAGTTGGAGTTGGATTTAGATTTTGGAGAAGATGATGATGGAAATAGTAAGTCATCTATTATCTATAAAAAAGGGAAAAAGATTACTGATCAGACAGCAAATGATAACAATGATTTTGTTGAGGTAAGGGGTATAACACCTAATAAAAAATATAGTGTTCTAGAGTTATTTGCAGGTGCAGGAGGTTTAGGATTAGGTCTAGAGAATGCAGGTTTTGATGCTATTGGGCATATTGAAATTGACAAACATGCCTGTCAAACCCTTAGAAAAAACAGACCTAATTGGCATGTAATTGAGGAAGATATTGAGAAGGTTACTGAAAATGGACTAGAAAATTATATGGATGTACCTGATGTTGGGGAGCTTGACCTACTATCAGGAGGCTATCCATGCCAAGCCTTTAGCTATGCAGGAAAAAAAGGTGGCTTACAGGATGCTAGAGGCACAATGTTCTTTTATTATGCCAAAATTTTGGACAAGCTAAAGCCAAAAATGTTTCTAGCTGAAAATGTAAGAGGGCTTGTTAACCATGATGGAGGTAATACATTAAAGACTATGCTAGAGGTATTCTCTAATATTGGTTATAAAGTAAAATGGAAAGTTCTTAGAGCATTAGATTATGATGTAGCTCAAAAAAGGGAAAGAATTGTAATTGTAGGGATTAGGAATGACTTAGTAAAAAAAGAGGAATTAGAATACTTTTTCCCAAAACCTTATGGCTATGAGCTAACCCTTAAAGATATACTAAAAGATGTACCTAAGTCTGATGGAGTAAAGTATCCTGATACTAAAAAGAAAGTTTTAGACCTTGTACCTCCAGGAGGCTATTGGAGAGACCTTCCTGATGAAATAGCTAAGGATTATATGGGTAAAAGTTATTACTCAGGTGGAGGCAGAACAGGAATGGCTAGGAGGTTATCATGGGATGAGCCCTCTTTAACATTAACCTGCTCACCTGCCCAAAAACAGACTGAAAGATGTCACCCTGATGAAACTAGACCTTTTACTGTAAGAGAATATGCTAGGATACAAAGTTTCCCTGATAATTGGGAGTTTGATTGCTCAATGAGTAATGCTTATAAACAAATTGGGAATGCTGTTCCTGTAAACATGGCTAAAGCTATTGGATTATCTATTGTTAATACATTAAATCTTATTAATGAAACAGGAGGCAAAAATCTTGAACAAATTAATCAATCAGTTGGAACAAATGAAAGAGAATATGCTACAAGCCAGTGAACAATGGGAGGCTCTTTCTGATGATGAGCAGAACCAATTAGCAGAGAAATATCCTTTTGATAAAAGTTTTGATGAGGTTGTTGCAGATTTAGATGAGTGGATTAAACATCTAAAGAAATAACATAAAAAAAGGGATACTCTATGTAGTATCCCTTTTTTAACTAATTCTCTTCATCAAAAAGAGATGCTTGTAAATTGTCAGAGTTTAAAGAGTTTTCTATTTGCCTTTCTAAATCCACAATTACACTTTCAACTAATTCAGTACCATCATACTCTAAGGCTACCTCACTTATAGCCCCTGTAATTCTATTATAAAAATCTTCATGACCTGTTAACCTATGCCAAAATTCAGCACCAACAATTACAGGATGGTCTAGTTGTACTTTTTTGTAATGTGCATTTAGTTCCTCAGGCTCACCATAGAAAACTCCTACAATTAAGTCATTAAAACCAATATTAGCATTATTAGTCCTAGCAAGGTTTCTAATATCTGTAAAATGATCTTTAATTGTTTTTACATCACCAGAATTAATGGTATTTGTACTTGCTTTAACTTGACAATACTTTCTTCTACCATCAATTTTGTCAACAAACTCAATATCAAGACCTGGGATTAATGATGAAAAGCCCTCTAAGACAACATGACAAAACTTTTGTACCTGATTTCCAAAGATGGTATTAAGGGATGTACCTATTACTCTTGGATATACTAAAGCCTCAGCAATACTTCTAGGATTATCATTACCCTTAATAAAGGTAGCTTTATATTTATCAAGAAAAGGATTTAACCTAAAATTACTAAGGTTTCTACATTCCTCAGTCCTAGCAATATGATTTGGTACAATTTCATTCCTAAAAAAATCCTTTGCCCTCTCAATAATGGCATTAAGTTCAATCTCAGAAAGTTCCTGTTGCTCTAATTGATTATTTTCCTCAGACATTGTATTCCTCCTTATAACAAGATTAGAAACCTAGTAAAATAGGCTTGTATTATATTCTTATTTTTAATATTACCATTTTATTCCTAGATATGATATTTATTTAGCAAAACAAAAGTAGACAAAAAAGAGACTAGCCATCAGCTAATCCCTCTTTCCTTTAATTTTCTATATATTGTAGCCTTACTTACTCCTGTAATGTCTGCAATCTGTTTAGCAGTATGCTTACCTGCATCATAAAGCTCTAGAGCATAACCTACCTTTGTACAGCTCTTAGTAGGTCTGCCAAACTTAACACCCTTCTCCTGAGCTACCTTAACTCCTTCTTTTACTCTCTGAGTAATCATAGCTCTTTCCATCTGCCCTAAAGCTCCCATTATAGTAAGTAGAAAGTCTGACATAGGATTATCAGCAGTAGTATCTAACCAACTATCTGAGACTGACTTTAGATAAGCTCCTTTAGACTTTATCAGCTCTACTATCTCTAGTAAGTCCTTTGTAGACCTGCTTAGTCTGTCAATACTGACTATTAAAACTGTATCCCCTGCCTGTAACTCCTCTAGCATCTTGTTAAGCTCAGGTCTATCTCTCTTAGCTCCTGATATTCTATCTGAATAGATGTATTCGCAGTTTGTTTTAAGCTGTTCCTCCTGCCTGTCAAACTTTTGCTCCTCTTTTCTAGTTGATATTCTCATGTAACCTAATGTCCTGCTCATCTAAAGCCTCCTAGTATTAGAAAACTCTCTAATAGTCCTGCTTACTTATATTCTACTCTGATGCTAAAAGGCTTTTCTCCTCCTACATCACTTTTTTCTTTCCAATAATAGACCCTATCAATTACATCTAAGAGGAGCTTATTAGTCTTAGTAGTATCAGCATCCATATCTAAAGATAAGAGTCTTTCTATTTTATCCTTTGCTTTCTTATGCTTATCTATCTCAGACTTAGCATCTGCTCCCTCTAGAGAGCTTAGCTCCTGAGTTATATACTGCTGTTTCTCCTTAATGTTCTTAATCTCCTGAGTAGCCTCATCCTGCTCATAGATACCTGCTTTAAAACCATCCTGTACCCTTTTCTTTTGTTCATCTAGCTTGTTATATTGTAGAGTTAGCTCTTGTTGTTTCTGAGCTACTTTACTGATAAAGCTGTTATCTCCTGCAATAATAGCCTCTATAGCATTATCTAACTCTGAGAGATGCTCTGTTAGCTCTTTAAGTATTGCCTCCTCTACCCTAGAGGCTTTAACTCCATTATTGATACATCTAGGATTATCCTTAGCCTCCTGCTTAGCTTTATGACCTTTAGAGGAATGACAGTTAAGTACATAAAGCTCCCTACTGTCCTTATCTAACTCAGCTTTACCTTTCCTGTTACCATACTTCATACAAAAAGATAAGGTCTGTTTACACTCAGGGCATACTAGCAGTTTAGATAATGTATATACTCCTCTCTGAGATGACTGAGGTACTTTCCTATGCTTTTCTTTTAGTTGCTGAGCCTTATTAAATGTGTCTGCATCTACTAAAGCAGGATGAGCCTCCTCAACATTTATAACATCCTCTCCCTGTAACTCATAATGTACTACTCCTCTATAAGCTACATTAGTGAGGATTAAAGAGAGACCTCTAACAGAGAAGGGCTGACCTGCTCTATTTGTAATACCTCTGAGGCTTAACTGTTCTACTATCTCAGTCTGATTGTAACCCTGATTAACATACAGATCATAAATAAGTTCTACTACCTTAGCCTCCTCAGGATGAGGTAGTAAATGCTTATTGTCATCCTTTGTATATCCAAAAGGAGCTATACCAAAGTAAACTCCCTTTTTGATAGCTTGTATTCTACCTCTCTTGAGCTTTCTTTTAGTCATCCTCATAAAATGGTTATCCATTTCTGACTGGATACCTGATACAAAGATGTCATCATCATTTAAAAAGTTATAAGTTTTATGGAGAGTAAAGAGCAATAAGCCCTCACTTTTCATAAACCTTACAAACATACCAAAGTCTGTTCTATCTCTTGTTAATCTGTCTTGGTCTGTAACAAGGACTCCATCATAAATATTCCTTTTAAGCTCCATTTTCATCCTCTGATACTCAGGTCTATTATCATCCTCAGAGCTACCTTCCTCAGAAAATACCTCATATTCCATATTGTTAGACTCTGCATAGTCAGTAAGTAGCTCTAACTGCCTGTTTATCTCTAGGGCATCAGCATCCTTTAACCTAGACTTTCTGACATAAATAGCTACTAGCTTTTTTTGTAATTTGCTCATGTTGCTCATGTTGTATTTGCTCCTATTCTCTCTTTGACCTGTCTATTATAAAAGCATATTAACTCAAACAGGCTATCATAAACCCTATTATAACAGGTATTTATAATGTTGCAAGATGTTTTACATAGGATGGTTATATGTACTTCTCATTGACATATGTTATACAATTTAATCATAATAGTTAGGTATAAATAAGATAGGAGTAATTGAAATGAATCAAATTCAAAACAAAACTAAAAGCAGTCCTCAAAATGATGCTTGGGAGGCTTACTTAGATATAGAGCTTTATGGTAAAACAACCCTATCTAGCATAGAATTTACCACTACTAACCTCTGTAATATGAGATGTAGACATTGTGCTGTAGGACATACCCTCCAACATAAAGACCCTGAGGCACTTCCTTTAGAGCTATTACTGCAAAGATTAGCTGAAATACCTACACTTAGAACAATAAGCATCACAGGTGGAGAGCCTATGATGTCCTTAAAGTCAGTAGAAAACTATGTATTACCTTTATTGAAGTATGCACATGAGAGAGGTATCTACACTCAGATAAACTCTAACCTAACATTGGAGCTTGAGAGATATAAGCTCATAGCTCCTTACCTAGATGTATTACACATCTCTCATAACTGGGGAACAGTAGAGGAGTTTATAGATACTGGCTTTGCTATGATGAAAAGAAAGCCTACAAGGGAACAAAGAAAAGAATTATTTGACAGGATGATAACTAATTCTAAGGCTTTATCTGAAATGGGAGTTTTAGTATCTGCTGAGACAATGATTAATAAAAATACATTACCTCACTTAGAAAAAATTCATAAGCAGGTAGTAGAGGAGATGGGATGTAAAAGACATGAAATTCACCCTATGTATGATAGTGGATTTGTTGGTATGACTGAGCCTACAGAGATGCAAAATTCTTTACATTCCATGTACCCTAGCGATTTTGCAAGTAGCCTTGAAGTCGCTTCTATTTTCGAGCTTCAAAATGGGATTGCGCGACTGTTAAACCATCGCGATAAAAATGTATGGATGTTGTTTGGAACGCTGCCGTTTTATGCTTGCAGTGAAAATAAAGCGGATTTATTACTTTTAGATCGTCTATATAATGAAGAAAACGTCACGGTTCGTAATGATCCCGATGGCCGTTCGCGGCTTAATGTTAACATATTTGACGGTGAAATCATTGTTACTGATTTCGGTGATGCGCCGCCGCTTGGCAATGTGAAAGATACTTCACTATTAGACGCTTATCATCACTGGATTAATACTGATATTGCCAAAAGCCTTTCATGCCATTGTAAAAACGTGAAATGCTTAGGACCAAATCTGCTTGTAAAAGATACTTACTATCCAACCACGGATTTTACCAAGCAAAGTTCAAAGATTGTCTTAAAGTAAGAAAAGCGCAGAGCGCCCGCCTAGCGGCGACAAGCAAATGTTCTGACAAGCAACTTCTTGAATAATCATCTTTGCAAGCTTTGCGACGAGTAACCGCAGGAGCAAGGAAGTGGGCTTTTTCACTTTTTTATCTAAGAAAAAGTGAAATCCTTTTTCCTCGGCAGGTTATTTGACCTCGAGCCAAATACTTCTTTGAGCTACTTCTCCGCGATTTTGCGACGAGTAACCGCAGGAGCAGCTGGCGCTCGGAGCTAGACAACTTTTAAAGTTCAAAATGTTTTACTTTCTTATCTTTTAAAAAAACTTCTTAGGTGCCTGGCACCTAAGAAGTTTTTTTAGCGTGGTTGATTAGCTGAGAAGAATTTTAAAGCAACATGGTCTTGAACAGGGATCCACGCGCCAATCCCTTGTTGTGTAACATTTTTAACTTCGATCCGCTTTTTACCACCTTTAATGACGAGGAAAACTTCACCATAGGTAACCTTTCCTTTTTCATTAGCTGCTGGTACATACGAATATAAATATCCTACCTGTTTAACAGGGATATTATAAACCTGCTCCTTTTTAGTGCCATGGCCAATAACGGTAGATAACGCGAGTGGTAACCCCGTATTTTGAGCGGCTTTAATCATCATCATTTTTTGGACTTCATCACTATTAGGTAATTGTGCGGTTAAACCACCAGTAATTTTCTTTTGTTGCTCTTGAACGTATTGGATTCTTTTTGGCGTAGTAGCCCCACGATTATCATGATAGTTTGTGTTTACTTTTTGATATTCCCAGTTCACACTTGTTTCATTGGACTCATATACTAAAGGCCACTGCCCTAAATAAATAGAGGCATTCAAGGCAAAACCTAGTTTATTCCCTTTAATAGATGACTCATTTAAAATTCGAATTAATTCAGGATTTTCAATGGAAACGTTCGCTGTGTCCAACAGTTCTTGCGTTAACTCACTTGGTTGCAGATAAGGCAAATCTTGGGTCGGATTCGGATACGTATTTTCCTTTGAGATATTCAACACATAATTTGGTATTGCTTTTTCTTCTTCCTTCTTATCATCTGCTAAAGCTACAAAAGGTTGAATAACTAATAAGCTTAGCAAAGTGAAAACAATGATTAATTTCTTCAAGTTGTTCTTCCTCCTAAAATAACGATATTTACAAGACTGGTTACCGTTATTTTTTTCGAAGGTATATAAAATTATCCTCTTTATTTCAATTTATTTAGAACCGTGAACAACACGTTCTAAATGTGGGAAAAACAATTGGATCATTGGCCCAATTGAAACAGTTACAAGGATCGTACCAATTCCGATAGGTCCCCCGACAATAAAAGCAAATACTAAAGCAGTAACTTCAGCGATCGTTTTTGCGACCCCTAAGCTTACCTTTAACCGCAATTGAATCGCCATCATAAATCGATCAATAGGGATGATTGCAAATTTCGCTTGTAAATAAGTCGCAATTCCAAACCCCATGAGGAGAACACCGATAATTAATATAATAAATCGGACCAACATCGTCTCGAGCTTTAAATCAGGGAAAACAAATAACAACCAAAAATCTATAAAATAACCGATGATTAATACCGTTACTATTGAAATAAACTCTGGTCGCTTTTTTAATAATAATGCGTTAATGAAAATTAAAAATACTCCAATTAAGATGACCCACGTACCTACAGTAAAGCCTATTAAGTTGGAAAGCCCCACATTTAGAGCGTCCCATGCTCCCGCACCAAGATCACAGAGAATTGTAAAACTAATTCCTAATGAAAGAATACCTAAACCTAACAAAAAACTTAAAGCTCTTTTTACTTTTGTACTCATTTAACTAACTCCTTATAAAACTGTTATTTTATTTAACATGTGAGTGAATTTCATAATTTTAATCGAGCTATATGAAACTAAAATGTAGTTGCGAATGGTTTTATCGCAACTACATTTAGAACTTAGTAGCGAATACTGAAATTCATTGATGTAGAATAATAACTACTTATTTATGGAAACTTACGTGATATATTACTTTTAATTTTTATTCAGAAGAAGGTGAAGAAGATGTTGGACTTTCATTGGGTGTGGAAATCAATTTTGATCGTCATTGTAGGGTCGCTTGTTTTACGCTTAGCAGGGCGAAAATCGATTTCCCAGCTTACGGTATCGCAAACGGTCATTATGATTTCAATTGGGAATTTAATGATCCAACCAGTTAGTAACCGAAACATTTTTGTTACATTTTTAATTGCGTTGCTCCTCGTGCTCGTCCTCATCCTCATGGAATACATTCAAACAAAAAATGATAAATTTGAAAGCTTTATTACCGGAAAAGGAATCCTTGTTATCGAAAACGGAGTTGCTATCGAGAAAAACCTTAAGAAGTTGCGGTTAACCTTTGACCAACTTGAAGTTCGACTCCGTCAAGAAAACGTTAAATCGATAGCTGATGTTCAACTAGCAACGATCGAGCCAAGTGGCCAAATAGGACTTTTATTAAAAGAATATGCTCAGCCGGCGACAAAGCAAGATATTCAAATTTTGATCAATTATTTGCATAGTCAGCTTCCCGGAACAAAAATTCAACCACCGACGATCGTGAAATCATCGGTCGGCGAGAAGAACCTATTCACCGAAGTGAAAACAAAAGGTGCAAACCAAAAATCCCATGGTCATCTTTCATAAGCTTGGTTTATTTTACCCATTTCTATTTCTCTAAAAAGATAAATGAATGAAAACCAATTTTAAACAGAAATTATATTGAGGGATGTTTCCCACCAATATATTTTGAAAGGAGTAACGAAAATGGAAAATAAAAATATCCAAGAAGTAATCAATATAATTGATAACGACCATGTCGGTGTTTTATCAACGATGCAAGGAAACAAGCCACATGCAAGGTATATGATGTTTTTTCACGATGAATTACAGCTTTATACTGCAACAAATAAGAAAACACATAAAGTTGAGGAAATTGAAAATAACCCAAATGTCCATGTTCTTTTAGGGTTTGATCATAAAGGTGATAAGTATATTGAGCTTCAAGGTAAGGCTAGTATCGTAAATGACCAACAGTTAAAAGAGAAATATTGGAATGAACAATTAACTCCTTGGTTAGATGGTCCAAACGATCCTGAATACTGCTTATTACAAATCAATCCAGAACACATCGAACTGATTGACGGCAATAACGAAACAACCATTATGTAAGGATATAAAAACTAAGGTTTTCGCTGGATAGCGCGAACCTTAGTTTTTTCTTTTTCCTATCTTGAGAAGGGCATGTTAACGATTTTGATTTATGATCTCAAACGATTCGGTAATTTCAATACTATCTTCAACAGATTGAACCATTGAGCAATTTTTCCGCGTTACTTTCAAACACTTTTCAATCACTTCTTCGGTTAACCCTGTTCCAGTAATAACAAAATGCATATGGATCTTCTGAACGCTGTTTGCTTTTTTCTCGTTGCGCTCTATTTCAGTTGTCACCGTAATATCAGAATATGTAAGACGTTTTTTTTCTAACACTTTTCGAAGAACGCCACCACTACAGACAGCTACTGCTGAGACTAATAGTTGATATGGGCGATATCCGTATTTGTCATCACCAGAAATTTGAAGCTTGCCGAACTCCACTTCAGTTTCAAAGCTTTTTTCTTTCATAAAAAACTTCATGCGCGATCACTTCCTTTTTTCTTCTTGCTTCTCATTGTAAACATTCTCACAGGTTTCGTCATCCTTTTTATGAAAAAGCTATACTTAAAAAATAATCGCTAGCTTCATTATTATAGATGTATCCTGATGAAAATGAACTATCGTGTTTTTTTAGTTTCAATCATCTGTAAGAAAAGTTACAATAAGAAGTGGTTGCTCTTAACCCTATACTTTTCGATTGGAGTTTTTTTATGCATACTTTAAAGGAAAACAATCCTGTATATCGTTATTGGGTGTTAGTAGCGATGGTCATGATTGCGGGCTTTTCCCAAGGGATGTTGCTGCCGCTACTTGCGATTATGCTTGAACAAATCGGAATCTCATCATCTTTAAATGGGCTTAACGCAGCAGGTCTTTATATTGGAATATTATTAGTCTCACCATTTATCGAAAAACCGGTACGTCACTTCGGCTATAAACCCGTCATTGTCACCGGTTTAATTTTAGTCGCAACTTCATTACTGCTGTTTCCATTTTGGCAAGTGTTTTGGTTTTGGTTTATGCTTCGCGTTATTGTTGGGATTGGCGATAATTTAATTCACTACGCAACCCAAGTTTGGATTACCTCAACTAGTCCTAAAGCAAAGCGCGGTCGAAATCTATCCATTTACGGATTAGCCTTTGGAATTGGATTTGGAATCGGGCCCTTAATGACCCGATTACTAGCAATTAATGAATACTTACCATTTATTATTGCTTCTGTTACTAGCCTTCTGTCGTGGGGGTTTATTATGCTACTTCGTAATGAGTGGCCAGATAATCAAATTGAGACCGGGTCTCGTCTAAACACGTTTGGTAGATATAAAAAGGTCCTTTCATTAGCTTGGTTTGCTTTATTACCAGGGTTTTGCTATGGCTTTTTGGAAGCATCGTTGCATGGCAGCTTCCCTGTCTACGCCTTACGATCTGGAATTACGATTGAATGGGTTTCAATTCTTTTGCCTTCTTTTGTGGTGGGAAGTTTAGTTACTCAGCTGCCATTAGGAATTCTAAGCGATAAAATCGGGCGAAAAAACGTCTTACTCTCTGTACTTTTTCTTGGGTCGATATCCTTCGCCGCTATGGCCTTTTTAGAATCTTCTATGCTAGGCCTCTTACTATGCTTTATTATCGCAGGGATGTTTCTAGGTTCACTTTTCTCACTAGGTATTGCTTATTTAGCAGACTTAATTCCGAGCTCATTAATCCCTACAGGAAATGTCATGGTCTCAATTTGCTTCGCTTTAGGTAGTATTGTCGGTCCAGTTGTTGGTGGGATCTTTATCGATCTGTTTGAAACAGGTAGTATTTATTACTCAATTAGTGGGATGCTGCTCTTTGTACTAATTGCTGGTCTTGTTTTCAAGCAGCGACAAGAGGATAGTGAAGTAAATGTAATGAAGCAAAATGCAGTGTAATAGGAAAAGGCTGTCCACAAGAATGCTCATTCACCTCGTCCCCTATAGATCGTGCATTTACACAATTTATAGTTTGGAGGTGAGCTGAGCCCCTTTTGGACAGCCTCATTTTTTCACTTTTAGTTTTCTTTTACTATTAGTTGCGAACGACATTGTTCCTAAAATTGTCACTACATCGCCAATACTTCGCGATTAATCATCTGTTTCTGATCGATATTTGAAACTGTTTTTCTAAGGACATTTTTTATCTTTAAATTTAGCTCGTTCTCTAACAACGATAAATATTCAGCTTGACCGATGATGTGGATATGATTCCAACGGTTTTCCTTCGATTCGCGCTCGATTACTGGGATCATATTTCTGATCCAACGTTGTTTGTTGGCCTCATATCGATCTTGAAACGCGTCACGATGATTAGCACTTGATGCTGTTCGATCTGCAGCTGCTATCCCTTCAAATAATCTCCAATCATCTGTATAAGCCTCAAATTCAAATTGAGCGATTACTTCTAGCTCCCCCAGTTCAGAGTGCATTAAAATAAGTTCATCTACATTGGCAATGACAACACCACTTGTTGGATATGAACGTTGAATTTCTTCTAATTGTGCAAGCTTAGGCTCATCCTCCCAGAAGAACTCTGTTTCTACAGGTACCTGCAAAAAATGTACTGAAAATAGCTTGTCCACATTTGAAGCAAAGATGATCGCACCTTTCTGCAAATTCGTTACCGAATCGTTCATTGTTTTTTCTACTTTCTTTTTTAACTTTTTAAATTCTTTAACTTCCTTATCATCACTACCCAATCGGATATACTCTTCCAGCTTTTTTAAGCCATTCTTTAATTTTATTTTCCAAGACCCACTTTGACACTCAGCTCTATCAGTATTTAAGTAAATCGTTAATACTTTCCCTTTGTTTTCAATTTCCTTTAATTCATTAATTACATTTCGTAATGCCAATTTAAGTCCCCCTTATAATGGATTACTTGTCTATAACCTAATTCTTCATTTAACAAACATTTTATTTTGATACGGACAAAAAACCCTAATTGGTGCCAGGCACCAATTAGGGTTTTCCTTTAAAGTTGTCCTTCTAATTCTTTATTTTTATTTTTCGTAACAAGTTTAATAATCGCTTCTGCAACATCATCACTTAATTCGAGATGTGAAGTAAAGCCTACGCAAGAGCAATTCATTTCACCAATTATATATTTGTCACGACCGTTTTCATCTGTATCTAAAATGAAATCAGCTGTCCAAATGAGTGGTAAGTCATAATTCCCTAAAATTTCTACAATCATTGGCAGTTTTTCTTTGAAAAGGCTAATTAATACGGGCCAATCCTCTGGTGTATCGTAACGGTATTTAGCACCGGAAAAGAGTGTTGCCGAAAATGCGTTATCTCCTTCGGCAGGCTTTTTGTGAACTACATTGACTGGTTTATCATTTATCATTAAGATACGAATTTCACCTTCAACGATCCTTGGTAAAAAAGGCATATCAACAAGCATTCCATTTTCACCTTCAATATACTGCTCGCAAAAATTAATAAATTCACCTAATCGAAATTCTAGGACTTTGTTATCCTTCGCTTCTGTACATCTAACATACGCCGAAAAAAGCGCGCCATTTTCATCAACTTCTCTATAATCAATTAACTCAACACGCCAAATCCCTTCGCCCGTCGAACCACGATTTTGCTTTAAGACACGTTCACCTTTAACAAGCTGCTTTGGGAAGTTCGCTATAAAATCAGACATCGTGTAGTAAGCAAATGTATCTGTAGGAACCAAACTTGTGTCTCTAAGCTTAACAAGTACATCCTTAGCGCCATAGCTCATCATCACTTCTGGGCGTTCCATTCCGATGATCCCTTGCTTAGTTAATTGACGTAACATTGCGAAATAGCTTGTTTCATCCTCTAAGTTTCCGGGGTTAATCCGGCTAATATATGCATCAGCCGTTTTAACAATCGTCTGAAATATTTCTTCTTTCTTTGCTTCTGTATAAAAAATAACTTCAGCGGTCCAACCCATCTTTTCTAAAGATTTAACCATCGGCATTGTGTCGGGCCTAAAACCATCTGCTCCTTTGTCATTGCCACCTTTTACTTCTAAAAAAACTACATGTCTCTTCATTAAGACACCCCATTCTCATTTGCTATAGGATAATTCCAAAACGGCAGTTATCTATTTTTAATGTACAAAACAAAAAGGGCTTTGTATATAAGAAACTGTTACGAAATCATTTCATCAATGTGGAAAATTACTTGCTGCCAAAATTGCGATTTGAATTAAGCACATACCTATTATCAGTCTTCCCTGAAATTTTTCTAATATTAGAAAGACGCAGAGGTGGACAACTTTCAAAGTGAAAAAGTTAAACATTCTTACCTATAAAAAAAGAAGGCAACCACGATTGTGATTACCTTCCTAAAACCATAAACACATTACTGCCTATTCAAAATCGATGTTCTAGGGCCGTAGCGGTTTTTGTCTGCTGGTAACACCTCTTTCATAGGTAATTGCTTTAATGCACTACCATGTTCAAGGCTATCACACCTCTCAATTTGAGATGTTGCTTCTAAAAACAGTTTCACTTTCCTTACATCTTCTTGAATGATTGACTAGTGAATATGGTTTTTGTAAAGAGGACTGAAACGCCCTCCTTGCTAATTATCATGTGCTACGAAGTAAGTTGTTATGCGTTCTTTTCATCTTCCAACTTTTGGTTAGCTTCTGCCTCGAAATTTTGCTTGCCCGTTACATACATATTAATAAGGGCGTCTTTCGTTTCTTGAACGGTCGAGATCATTTGTGATGAACTATTCTTCAAATGCTTAATGTTTTCTGTAATGGCTTTTAGATCGCGGTTTGTTTCATCCATTGCCTTAGTAACTTTGGCTGATGTTGTTTTCAACTGACCAATAATTTCTGCACGATTTTCGTTAACAAAACTTAAAATTTCTGTCGTCTTTTCATAAGAACTTGATAAGCACGAACACATCTTTGATTTAGACTTAAAAGCAACCGCGAGAGATCCAACAATTCCACCTATGACAATACTTTGTATCAATAGCTTCTTTCTACTCTCTTCCAAATTCCACACCCCTATCAGCTAAAATCTTAGTTATATTTTAACAATATTTTGATTAAGTCGTACAACCTTTTTTAGCCTTAAACGATGTTTTTTAGGTAGATGTTCACTTTTCTTACATTTATGAAAATGAATGAACAACCACTCAGTTTTTAATGTAAAAAATAAGACCTTTTCTAGTTAAAGTCGTTATCTCGCCTCTTGATTCTAATAAATCTAAATGTCCAATAATTTCCGACATTGTAAGCATCGGTTGTTTTTGATAAATATGTGGAAAGTATAGTTTACATAATTCAAAACTTGAAATACCTTCATTAGGAATAATACTCTTTAACCGTTTAGCCTTTTCTTCATGTTCTTTAAAGCGGATTTCTAATAACCGTTGTAGATCGACGATATCCTCGCCATGCCCAGAATAAACCTTCCTCAACTTAAGATCTAGACATTTCTGCAGAGCTTCTCGATATTGCAACAATGTATGTGGACGCTCCTCGTCATCACTATATGGCGGCTCTAAGATAGCATTGGATGAAATATGCGAAATAATATGATCCCCACCAATTAACAGTTTATCTGCTTCATGAAATAGTGAGATGTGACTTTGGGCATGTCCAGGAGTCTCAATAACTTTCCAACCTGGTAGTCCCTCAATTGTATCGCCCTCTTCTACTTCGATATCGAGACCTTTCCTACCCGTATAAGATAAAAACTGTCGATTTGCTTCTACCATTTTTTCAATTAATTGACTTGGTACATGATGCTTCCTGAAAAATTCATAAAAATATTTTTCAATAAACGTTGTAAAGGTTATGTCTTTTCTAAGCCATGCATCAGACTTTTTATGGCCTACAATTCTCGCATGAGAAAACAAATCCTCAACTAAACCAACATGGTCTGGGTGATGATGAGTTAAGATTACTTGATCAATGTCTTTAGGTGAGTAGCCAAATTTATTTAGCGATTGCTTTAATACTTCTTTCGTATCAGCGCTATTAGGACCTGTATCAACAAGCGTTAATAACTCTCCTTTAATGAGATAAACATTAACTGGTCCAACTAAAAACGGTGTCGGTAAGATTATTTTTTCGATTGTCTCTGCTTTAGCGATCATACCTGCCTCCTATAATTGTTTTTCTATATTTATTGTACAATAATAAAGTTTGAATTGTTAGTATTTTCTATCAATAGCACCAAATAATTAATCACTTAAAGCATTTATTTATTGGCCAGAAATGATAAAAGGGGCTATCCCAAGACAAGTATCAGTCACCTCGTCTACTATAAATAGATTATGTACAAACATACACATCTATCAATAGTACGAATTCGAGGTGTTCTGACACTTATGGGACAGCCCCTTACATAATTAATTAATTATATGCTTCTGTTAGGAAGACGTCTGTATCTAATCTTTCAAAACTGTTTACTTCAGTTTTTTTCAACTCTTTAAGTTCTCTAGTTAAACGCTCAATTTTTCTTTCCATTTCCTCAAGAACTTTTACATCAATAGATACTGTCATTAGATGTCCTCCTCTTTTTTAATAATTAACTTATAAATAATTTAACTTATGTGAATATTCTAATAAATTAAAACAGAAAAGTAAATAGCGATTTAACGCTGTAAACGGTTACAATTGTGACTTTTTTGTGACGCGGTTTGTTGATAACTTTTAATTTTGTTGATAAGTCTGTTGGTAAGTGCTTATATTATCCACAAGGTTGTTATTAAACTCACCAAAAGCTTGTCCTTTTTCCTGTGGCGATAAGGTTTCCTATAAAATAATATGTGGGTAACTATTAAAATATATCGAAACGCCTTTAATAGTGTTAGAACAATGTGACCGGTATTTCGTTTATCACTTGCCAATTATTTTTAAGTTAGGGGTCTTTCATACTCAAGAATCTAGATCAACCCTGCTTCACTTGAACATGACTATGTAATAATTCCTTTTTGGACTGCACCTACTAAGTCAAATAGTGGTTCAAAAAGGAATATAACGAGCTTACTGTGAATACGGAGAAGAATATTGAAAAGGAAGCTCCCGATATTGATATATAGTTTCGTCACGACGATTTTGGTTGATGAGGATATAGTTTAAAATTGAGAGGTGTTTTAATTCATCGTGAATAAAGGTATCTGCCTTATTTTGAAGTTCTACATAGGGAGATAGCTTTTTTATTTTCTTATAGATAGCAATAATGTCTAACTTCTGAAAAAACAAATCATGGATTCCTTTTAGAAATGATTCTGGAACTTCAAATGTCGGCGGATCACCTCCTGGATGCTGCCCTGTTAATGTAAAGTACACTTTTTTTAATTCATCAAAATGCTCTCGTTCATCTTCTAGCATTATCCGTAAAAATCTGCTATCTTCCTTAGTAGGCGCAATTACGTTCAAGTAATCAAAAGTCAATTCTGTAATTGCCTCAAATCTTACTACTTCAATAACCAAATTTAACATCTTTGCAATGTCACGGGAAGACACTGGTTGGAAGCTACTATAATACATGAAATCACACTCCACCTTTTTAAAACTTTGCATACAATTAAACCTTTATATAATGTATGTCGATATCTAAAGTAGGTGAATGTAACGGAACTTTAACAATAACTTTACTGATAATTCGAATTATTGTAACAATTGGTCGTGTTTCTGACCTTTATGATACGTTATAATGAAAGTGTTAAATACAATTAAAGGAACGATGCTAAATGAGGAAAGTAAATAGCAAATCATTTGAGGAACTTGTAGAGGAAAATAAACGACAATTACTAAGTGATCCTGATGCCCTAAAGAAAATTGAAAATAAATTGGAAAATAAGCAGGTCGATTACTCTAAAAAATATTAATCAAACGTTTAATTAAAAATGATAACGCTGCCAATTTAAACGAGGGTGACTCATAAGTGTCGCTCATCTCAAGTAGTATAGATAGAGATGCATTTTTCATTCTACTATGCTTGAGTTGAACGCTCCACTTCTGAATTGCCCTCGTTTTCATATTCATTTATGTTTCTAATAAAAAATAGCGTTTACTCGTATTTTTTTAAAATCGCCTGTAGCTTTAAGGCCAACCCAAGTTCACCTTTAATCTTTAGCTTACCACTCATATATGCTACAGTAGGGTTTAAATTACCGGCAATTAACTTCAACAAGTTTTTATCTGATAGCTGCAATGTACAATTTGGGTCTTCTTTTACTTCTTGAAAAACTTGAACTTGCTCATCCCTAATAACAACCTGATATACTCCTTCCTCATCACCACTTAAATCAAACTGATAGGCAGTATTCACTCCGCTAATCCCTTCTGAATGGTTATTCATTTTTTGGGCAAGCTTATCCAACGTTTCTTTTACTGTCATGATCGTGTACCTCCTAATTAAATTTACTTATAGTAATATAATTAGCTAATAAAACGAAATTCCCTTTTTATTTTCAGATTTTTCTATCGATTGTTCAAAACTAATGGAATATCTAAAAGGAAAAGTATCAGTCACCTCGTTTACTATTAAAAGCCCACAAACATACACTTCTAAAAGTACTTCGAGATAAGCTGATACCTACAGGGCAGTCTTTATTTTTTTAATTGATTATTAATTAACTGATGAACTTCAAGGGCAAGTTCCTTCAAATCTTTCTCTTGATAAACAGCTGGTTGAATATTAGGTAATATTGTCACCGTAACATTTGCTGGCTTTATGCGATTGCCATTTTTCTCCATGATCTTATAAGAACCATTAATGGCGATCGGAACAATCGTCGCCTCTGCTTTTTGCGCTAGTTTAAAGCTACCAGACTTAAAAGGATTCATCTCCATTCCTTTACTTCTAGTTCCTTCTGGAAAAATAACGATAGACGTACCTTTTTTAATATTTTCAGCGCCTTGATTAATCGCCTTGATTGCTTGACGGCGATCTTGACGGTCAAGAAATACGCAATTCATATAGACCATCCAATCCCTAACGATCGGTAATTTCTTCACTTCAATTTTTGAAATGAAGCCAATAGGACGTTCTAAGAAACCTAATAAAATTGGGATATCAAAATTACCTTGATGGTTACTGACGATGACAAAAGGGCCTGTCTCAGGTAAATTCTCTCTACCTCTTACCTCAATTGTAGAACCTGTCAGTTTAACAAGGCTATACGCCCATTTTTCGGCTGTTTTAAAAATCAGTTTTTCCATCTCGTTTTTCTGTCCGCTTTTGTATAATTTTTTTGCCTTAAGTAGTGCTGGATATGTAATAATTAAACGATACCAAAAGTATGCAAACCAAATAGCTGTTCGAACCATAGTGACCTCCAAAAATAATAGTAACTTATATTATACTAGTAAATGGAGATTTTTGAACGACAAATTTTATAAGATTAAATAAGAAAATAGACATGTGTCATACAGCGCACAAACCAGCATGAAAGGCCGAAAAAAGTCCAAGCTTCTGCAAAACGGCTCGGAACTAGAACATTATTTTTTTTCTTATTAAATAAAGCGAGGTAACTCATAAGTTTTTGCTCGCCACAAGTTTATTGCGATATATAGTTGGAGGACCGATACCAACATTACATATTGCACTTGAGGTAACTAATACTTATATTCATGAGTCAGCCTCGCCTCTATATTTTACAAATTAATTATATTTTTGTATTGCTCTTCTTCGCCTTTAAAGCACCTTTACTTAACGGCTCAGTTGAGAATTCATGATCTGGAGATACGCCCATTGGGTTTACACTTGGTTCACCAGGAATGGCGGTATCTCTATTTCCTTTTGTCGGTCTTGGCTTTCTTGCCATGATACATTCACCTCCAACGTATTGGTTTTGCCTAAGCATCATACATAACATGCCCTAGTGAATTCCTTATTATGAGTGTGGGTCATTGCAGAAAATTTTTATCGGAAAGTTGAAACTATTTTTTGTTGCTATTCGACTATATAGTAAATTGGATTTGAAAGGGGGCTAGCATTTGTCCTACGCGAATGAGAAAGAAATAATTCAGCAATTATACGATGACTATTTACATGATGTTTACCAGTATTGTTTGTATTTCACAAACAGTGAGTCTGAAGCTGAAGACTTAACCCAAGATACGTTTATGAAAGTAATGAAAAACTTTCATTCGTTCCAAGGGAATTCGTCAGCAAAAACTTGGATTTTATCAATTGCCCGTAACACAACGATCGACTATTTCCGAAAAAGAAAAATTCAGCAGTTCCTCCCTGAGTTATTTTCGCGGATTTCTCCAACCTCATATGGAGATCCCGAGGCAAATGTCGAACATTTAGAAGAATGGGAAGAGCTCCAATTGGCCTTGCTTAAATTAAAACCTGACTTTCGAAATGTCGTCATTTTACGAGGTCTTAAAGAACTAAGCATAAAGGAAACTGCTGAAATATTGGACTGGAAAGAATCAAAAGTAAAAGTAGATTATCATCGTGCGTTAAAGCAGCTACAAAGTTTCGTCACGAAAAATAAGGAAGGAGGGTTTATTTTTCATGAAGATGCCAAATGATGACTTTTTAGAACCATTACGAAAGCGCCCAGATACTACTCCACGAAAAGAATTTCAAGATAGCTTACATGAAAAAATGTTTGAAGAAGTGAAACGAAGAAGATCAATGGCAAGCTGGAAATTCCGTTTAGGGGTTGTAGCCGTCCTTCTTTTACTGATTATTATTAACCCTCTCGAACTACTGATGACTAAAAAATCCGAAGACGAGTACAGTAGTAGTGAAGAGGCTTATCGAGGGGAACCGACTGACGCTAAAGAGGAGCAAGAGCAAGTTTCTAAAGAAGAAAAGGAAATGTTGGAAAATAGTCATGTTGATCTTGATGAAATTCTCAATAATCACCCAACTTTAAAAGCTCAGTATGATCAATTAACGGAATTTGGCGTTGAACATGGCAAAAGTAATGCCTTTATCCTCTATCAGTACGGGTTATTAACGAAGGATGTCGATATGATTAGCGATTATGGAGGATTTATTTCTAGCTATGAAAAAGAGACTATCCTCCCAAAAGTCATCGCTTACTATGAAAAAAATATTGATTTGTCTACATTAACGATTACAAATATCGAAAGAAGCTTAGCCGAACCAGATTTTTTCATTACTGCCCAGTATCAATCCTATGATGGAAGCTTAATGGAAATCGACTATGTCCTCACTGGATATTACGGTCAAGTATTGGATTGGATCAAAAATCAACATAGCTACTTTATCCAAAGGAAAATTATTGAAGAAAATGGCGCTACAATTGTCTTTCCATATTTCCAAGGCGAGTTAAGGGGAGTTGGCGAAAGTAGCAGCATCGATGAATTAAATAGGCTCATTCAAAATCATGCTCTATTAGCCTCCTACGACAACTACCTTGGTTTACATGGCAATGTAACAGCGAAAATCGTTTATGAAATTTCCTCTGTTTTGAGTATCGAGTTTGAGACAGAGTGGAGTTCTGAGGATCTCGCACATCCGTACAGTAAATCAACGTTTCTCACTTTTGACTTAGGAAAAGGCCGAGCAATGGAACTTTTAGATTTTGTCTCAGAGAAGGAACTACCTTATTTAGAAGAAAAAATAAGGGGAATTATTAAAGAGCGTTGGTCGGATCTCAAGGAAGAAATAACGATTAAAAAAGATCATTCATTCTACTTGTCAGATTGGGATGGCAATATCGTTCTTTACTTCCCGCGCTATGAGTTAACTAGTATGTCTGAAGTAAGGATCCATCCTACACTTGGAATTTTAGACTAGAAAAAAGCGTACTGCCTACACTTGAATTTTAGATTAGTAAAAGCGGTCACCCTACACTAAAATATCAGGTTAGTAAAAGCGGTCATCCTACACATGAATTTTAGATTAGTAAAAGGGTCTGCTCCTAGCGCTGGAGCAGACCCTTTTTTATTATAATTATCCTAGAAACAACGATTCTGGGTCCTCTAGTAATTCTTTTACTTTTACTAAGAAGCCTACTGCCTCTTTCCCATCAATAATTCGGTGATCATATGATAGAGCCAGGTACATCATTGGGCGATTTTCAAAACGATCATCATCAATTGCCACAGGTCTCATCTGAATTTTATGCATTCCTAAGATACCAACTTGAGGAGCATTTAAGATTGGTGTTGACCATAACGATCCAAAAACACCACCGTTTGTAATTGTAAATGTACCACCTTGGAGGTCATCAAGCTTTAGTTTATTATCTCTAGCCTTTTTCGCAAGATCACCAATTTCACGCTCAATTTCAGCAAAGCCTAAGCGGTCTGCATCTCTTACAACTGGAACAACTAAGCCTTCATCTGTTGATACGGCAACACCAATGTCATAAAATTTCTTCAAAACAATTTCGTCACCTTGAATTTCTGCATTTACTAATGGGAACTTCTTCAAAGCAATAATAACGGCTTTTGTAAAAAATGACATAAAGCCTAGTTTGACACCATTTTGCTCGAAAAATTTATCTTTGCGACGCTTCCGTAAATCTAATAACGCTGACATATCGACTTCATTGTACGTTGTTAGCATCGCTGCTGTTTGCTGCGCTTCAACTAAACGTTTTGCTATTGTTTGGCGACGGCGTGACATTTTAATTCTTTCTGTTGGCTTCGCAAAAGAACCGGCGCTAGCCTTAGGAGCTTCTACAACTTGTTTTGCCGTTGGAGTAGGCGCAGGTATCTGTGCTTCAGATTTTTGATAAGCTTCTACATCTTGTTTTCTTATTCTACCGAGTGGATCATTCGTCGCAACTTCATTTAAGTTAATCCCTTTTTCTCTGGCAAGCTTCCGTGCTGAAGGAAACGCAAGTGGGCGTTCATTGCTAGCTTCAGGTAATGCAGGCTCAGTTTCAATTACTTCTTTAGCTTCTTCTACCACTTTCGGCTCAGGTGTAACGACATTTTCATCAGCGGTAGCGATATACGCAATCACTTCACCAACCAAAACGGTGTCACCTGGTTGCTTTAAGACTTTTTTTAAGATCCCGCCTGTATCGGCGTTGATCTCTACATTAACCTTATCTGTTTCTAGCTCAACAATATAATCACCTGGGTTAATTTTATCTCCAGGTTGCTTTAACCAAGCTGCAATTGTTCCTTCAGTAACTGACTCTGCAAGTTGGGGAACGATAATTTCGATCATCCCTGATGCCCTCCCTTTAACGTTTCAGCAATTATTCTTTTCTGTTCTAGTTTATGAGCTGTCGGATCTCCTTCAGCGGGACTTGATCGGTATGGTCGACCAATATAGCGAATTCTAACGTTTTCAGGAGCAACTCCACGAATTTTTAAATTCATATAAGACCATGCCCCCATGTTTTGTGGCTCTTCTTGCACCCAAACAATCTCTTCTAAAGAGGGGTAACGTAACAATACTTCTTTAATCTTTTCTTTTGGGAACGGATATAACTCTTCTACTCTAATGATATGAAGCCAATCGGTATTCTTAGATTGCTCCATTAACGTCTCTTGTAAATCGATGGCCATTTTGCCAGTAGATAAGACAAGCCGTTTTACTGACTCAACATTCTTAGAAACTTTGTCCTCAATAATTGGTTGAAACTTCCCTTCAGCAAGTTCTAAGCCACTTGAAGCTGTTAACCGATGACGAAGTAAGCTTTTTGGCGTCATAAGCACAAGCGGGCGGACAAATTCCTCCCCTAATAATGCTGCTTGCCTTCTAAGAATATGAAAATATTGAGCCGAGCTCGTTAAGTTGGCAACCGTCCAGTTATTTTCTGCTGACAGCTGTAAAAACCGTTCAAGACGAGCACTAGAATGTTCAGGTCCTTGCCCTTCATAGCCATGCGGCAGTAATAAAACTAAGCCTGATTTTTGCCCCCACTTCGCTCTACCGGCAGCAACGAACTGATCAAACAACACTTGTGCTCCATTAGCAAAATCACCATATTGTGCTTCCCATAATACTAACGTTTCTTGTGCAATGACGTTATAACCATAGTCATAGCCTACGACAGCCATTTCTGATAGTGGACTGTTATGAATAGCAAAAGATGCCTTGCTTGTGTTGATGTGGTGAAGAGGTGAAAATTTCTTTCCTGTTTTAAAATCATTTAAGACAACATGTCGTTGTGCAAAGGTGCCCCGCTCTGAATCTTGACCAGTTAACCTAATTGGCGTTCCTTCATTTAAAATTGTCGCAAAGGCTAAAGTTTCTGCTTGACCCCAATCAATTTTACCTTCATCACCGAAAGCTGCTTTACGGCGCGTTAAAATATTTGCTAGTTTTGGAAAAACTGCAAACTCTTCAGGCCATTTTAGTAATTGTTCGTTTATTTCAATAAGCAGTTCCTTTGAGACCTTCGTTTCAATGTCGTCAAATGGGTGAATGACATTTCCAGAGCGATTTACGTTCGCTACTTTTTCATTGCCTAGTTTTTTAACTGTTTCATAGCTTGACTGTAACCTTCGTTTTGCCTCCTGCTCATAATGAGTAGAGTCTTCTTTCAACAACCCATCTTTTATTAATAAATCTTTATAAAGTGTTTTTACGGTTGGATGCTGACGAATGATATCATACATTTTTGGCTGAGTAGTTGCTGGTTCGTCCATTTCATTATGACCATAACGACGATAGCCGATTAAATCAATAATGAAATCTTGTTTAAACTTTTTCCGATATTCAAATGCAAACAAAATCGCTGATAGACAAGCCTCTGGGTCATCAGCATTTACATGGATAATCGGTACTTCAAATCCTTTGGCCAAGTCACTTGCATATAATGTAGACCTTGAGTCGGTGCTATTCGTTGTAAAACCGATATTGTTATTAGCAATAATATGAATGCTCCCACCAATAGAGTAGCCATTTAAACGGCTTAAATTCAAGGTCTCAGAAACAATTCCTTGTCCCGGGAAAGCAGCATCACCATGTATAATAATTGAATAGGCACTGTTTGTATCTTGAACTGGATACCCCTTTGTTGATCGGTTATCTTGAACCGCTCTCGTAAATCCTTGGACAACTGGTGCAACAAATTCGAGGTGACTAGGGTTATTCGCTAGTGTCACCCTTGCTTTTTTCATAATTTCTAAGTCTGCACCTAGATGGTATTTTACATCCCCAGTCCAACCAAAGTTGATTCCTGTAGAGCCTTCAGAAGGAACAAGCTCTTTATTAGGGGCTTGCTGAAATTCCGCAAAAATTTTCTCATATGGCTTGTTTAAAACATGGGCCAAGACACTTAATCTCCCTCGGTGAGCCATACCGATCATGACATTTTTAAAGCCATCAACAACGGACTGTTCAGTTACTTCTTGTAACATTGGAATAAGTGTATCTAGTCCTTCAACAGAAAATCGTTTCTGCCCGACAAATGTGCGTTGCAAGAAATTTTCAAACTCTTCTACTTCAGTCAATCTTTTTAGAAGGTTCAGTTTCCTATCGGTATTAAACGTAGGGTGCAATGCTCTATTTTCAATTTGTTCAGTCAGCCATTGCTTTTGATCGTCTTTATGGACGTGACCTAATTCAAAACCTATCGTCTTTGTATAACATTCTTTCAAATATAAGAAAGCATCATAAGCGTTTTCTAACTTTATTGGGGCAACAGCGCAAATGATATTCGCTGGTAACCTCTCTAAATCTGATTTTGTCAGTTGGAAGTCTGCTAAATTTAATTCCTGTTTTCTCGAATTATCAATTGGATTTAAGTTAGCATATAAGTGACCATAATTCCGTATATGATCCGCTAATTTTGTTGCTGATACTACCTTCATTAAATCAGGTACACTCGATGTTACCTTTGGTGTCAGTTGTGCTTCGTCTATAGATAGCGGTGGACCCCACATATCAAATATATTTCTTAACTCTTCTTCGACCTCACCCGGTCTTTCCAAGTAAATCTCGTAAATATCCATAAGATACGCCAAATTAGGGCCAGAGAAACTTTGCCATGGATCTTCGCTGTTGCTAATCATTCTTCCCATTCCAAGAAACCCTCCAAATAATTAAAGATCATTCTTACCTTGCTCTATTTCCCATAAAAAATCAGATAATTATCATACATTTTACGTTTACAACATTACCATAGTGTTAAGTTATTTTCAAAGAAAACGCTTTATTTGAAGAAAAAGGAAAAGGGTCAGTCTCCATTTTGGAAAACTGACCCTTTAAATATATTAAACTCCTTTAAAAGCACTGCGATAAATATCTGCTAATTCTGTTACTAATGGTAGTTTCGGATTTGCAGTTGTACATTGGTCTTCAAAAGCACGATCTGCTAACTTATCTACTTTTGCTTCAAAGTCTTTCTTATCTACTCCGCAAGCCTCGATGCTCATTGGAATATCTAACTCTTTAGCTAATTTAACGATTGCTTGAATTAAGCTTGTAACACCCTCTTCAGTAGTACTAGCTGGTAATCCTAGCATTCTTGCAATCTCTGCATAGCGCTCGTCAGCAACGAAAGACTCATACTTAGGGAATGCAGCAAATTTCTTAGGTTTTGTCGCATTGTAACGAATTACGTGTGGCATTAAGATTGTGTTTGCACGACCATGAGCGATATGGAATTCTGCTCCAAGTTTGTGAGCTAAACTGTGATTAATACCTAGGAATGCATTTGCAAATGCCATACCAGCAATTGTTGACGCATTATGCATTTTTTCACGTGCTACTTCGTCGTTACCATTACGATATGCTGTTGGTAAATGCTTGAATACTAGTTGAATAGCTTTCAATGCTAGACCATCAGTGTAATCGTTAGCCATTACAGAAACATAAGCCTCAATTGCATGAGTTAATACGTCCATACCTGTATCAGCTGTTACACCTTTTGGTACAGTCATAACAAATTGTGGATCAATAATCGCTACGTCTGGAGTTAACTCGTAATCTGCTAATGGATATTTTGTGTTATTAGCTTTATCAGTAATTACTGAGAATGAAGTTACTTCAGATCCAGTACCAGATGTTGTTGGAATAGCTACAAATTGAGCTTTTTTACCTAACTTAGGATATTTAACGACACGCTTACGAATATCTAAGAATTTTTGCTTTAAGCCATGGAAGTCTGCATCTGGATGCTCATAGAATACCCACATACCTTTTGCTGCGTCCATTGCTGAACCACCACCAAGAGCGATAATGCAATCTGGTTGGAAGTTGTGCATCATTTCTGCACCAGCCATAACCGTTTCAATTGATGGATCTGGCTCAACATTTGAGAAGATTTCGCAATGCACATAGTCAGCGCGTTGTCTTAGGTAGTATAATACTTTATCAACATAGCCTAATTTAACCATGAACGGATCTGTAACAATTAGAGCTTTTGTGATGTTTGGCATTTTTGCTAAATATTGAGTTGAATGCTTTTCAAAGAAAATCTTTGGTGGAACTTTAAACCATTGCATATTAACATTCCTTCTCGCAAGACGCTTAATATTTAATAAATGAACAGTACTAACGTTTTGAGATACTGAGTTTTTACCATAAGATCCACAACCTAAAGTTAGTGAAGGTAAGAACGCATTGTAAATGTCACCAATTGCCCCTTGAGATGATGGAGCGTTAGCGATAATACGGCAAGCTCTCATTCTAATACCATATTTAGTAAGAACTTCTTCGTCGTTAGAGTGAATAACTGCAGAGTGTCCTAAACCACCGAACTCTAACATTTCTTCAGCACGTTTGAAGCCTTCTTCTGTGCTGTTTACTTTGTAGCAAGCTAATACTGGACTTAATTTTTCTCTTGATAGTGGGTGATCTGGTCCTACTCCTGTTAATTCAGCAACAAGAATTTTAGTAAATTCAGGAACTTTTACTCCTGCTTTTTTGGCAATTTCAAATGCTGGCTTTCCTACGATATCAGGATTTACCGCGCAAGATTGCTCGTTAATTACTAACTTTTCTACTTTTTTCTTCTCTTCTTCGTTTAAGAAGTAGCAGTTATTTGCAATCATTTCATTTTTAACTTCTTCGTAAATCTCTTTATCTACGATTACTGCTTGCTCAGAAGCACAAATCATTCCATTATCAAATGATTTCGATAGAATTAAATCATTTACTGAACGTTTTACAGAAGCTGTTTTTTCAATGTAGCATGGAACGTTACCAGGGCCTACACCTAACGCAGGTTTACCAGTGCTATACGCTGACTTAACCATTCCTGCTCCACCTGTTGCAAGTACTAATGCAGTACCAGGATGGTTCATTAATTGTTGTGTCGCATCAATTGATGGTTTTTCAATCCATTGAACACAATGTTCTGGTGCTCCAGCTTTTACTGCTGCATCGCGAACGATACGAGCTGCTTCACTACTACATTTTTGTGCTGAAGGATGGAAAGCAAAAATAATTGGATTTCTAGTTTTAATAGCGATGATCGCTTTAAACATTGTTGTTGATGTTGGATTTGTTACAGGTGTTACCCCAGCGACAACTCCTACTGGTTCAGCAATTTCAATGACACCACTGTGCTCATTGTCATTAATAACACCAACTGTTTTATCATACTTAATGTTGTGGTATACATATTCTGTTGAAAACATATTCTTAATAATTTTATCTTCATAAACACCGCGGCCAGTTTCCTCAACTGCAAGTTTAGCCAACGGCATGTGTTGATCAAGTCCAGCTAGTGCCATTTCTTTTACGATCTTATCAATTGTTTCTTGGTCAAACGTTAAAAATTCTTTTAACGCAACTTGACCATTTTCAACTAATGCGTTAATCATTTTTGAAACATCATCTTGTTTTTTGACTTCTTTCTCTACTACTGCCATTTGAAAATCCTCCTTAGTTGTGCTACAACGTGATTTTTTTAAAAAATATTTAAAGTAAAAGGTTCTTTACTCGCAAACAGGGTTTCTTTGGATTTTGGTAATTGAGATGTCTTTGTACATTTTTGAGTTCTCTTTGATGATGCAAACATAGTTTACTGTCCAAATGTACGAAGGAATTTCCTTCCCCTCTTCAAACATCATTGCATCGAATTCATCTCCAACAAGTTCTTCAAACATTTGCTGTGAGTAAGTATCAGTATCTGTTGAGAAGTCTTTCCATTCACATAAGATCATTTAGCTCAACTCCTTTTCTTATCTTGAATTTATTGTAGCACAAAAAAGTTTGTGAAACAGTGAACAAACTTTGACCGTTTATAAACCGTTTTCATTGTTGTTCTTAAAGGATTATATCGAACGGCGGTCGAATTTACTAGTCACTTTTTCACAAAAAAAGGATTGATTTTCCATGTTATTTCTGTTTTACCCTATTATCATACCCTTTAACAAAGTAAAATTATCAATAATATGTTGAGGTGAATATTGCTTGATCATTTGCATCTTTTTATTCATATGTTCGACTTACCTTTTTGCGAATGAACTTATTGAAAGCAACGCACCTTTTTTTATATCATAGAAGCAAACAAAAAAAGGAGCACAAATGTCCTCCTCTTTAAAAAGTCGATATGATCCGTTCCGCCCCTCTTCGTGCTCCCGATATATTTCTGGCAACTGGTCCTAGTTGTAGTTCTGCTAATGCACCTAACAAATACAAACCTTCCTCCCACTCTAATGATGGTTTAGGAATTGGATAGCCGCAAGTAGCACATGGTAGGCAGTACGTTTTGATTAACAACTGTAACCAATCCATCCCTGGAGGTTTTTGTTCAAACCCTGTAGCCAATAATACTCCGCCTGTTACAAGTTCTTCGCCAGATTTCAGTTGCAACTTGAGAAGTTCCTCTTTAACAGTAGCGACCTGCAATACCTCATCAATTAATATATCTATATTGCCTTGTTTTTTAGATTTTTCTAACCTTGTTTTTAACTCGGATGGCAATGAGCCGGGATATCTTGCTGCCTTTATCGCTTCTCTACGTTCCTTAAAACATTCAATTTTGCTAAATTTGTTCATATATTTTGGTCCCAACCATCCAGGATCCGAATCAAACTGATGAACAGTTAACGGGTGGCGAGTGATCAATGTGACTTTACCAGGTAGCATTTCACTCCATTTAATCGTTGCATGCGCTGCACTAATTCCACCACCAACGATCACAACTGAGCCACGTTCTTTTAAGTTCTCTTTCTCGTCAAACACATGAGCAATATTGGCTCCAAGTGCTTTCCCTTCCAAAGCCCACTGTGGCCATCTTAGTTGCTCACTTAAGCCAATCGCAATTACCACATTTTTTGCCTTTAACTCAACTCCAGTTGCTAAAGTAACTAGCCAACCTTTCGTCGATTTCGTTAAACCGCTGACCTTACCTTGGACCCAACTTTTTTCAATATCTATTTGTGAGAATAGCTCTTCACAATGTTTATTAAACAATTGCAAATCTGGGCGGTCATACGGAGCATAAAAATGGACAAATTCTTTATCTCTATGTTGTTTCGCAAATTTTTCTAGTGAAAATGGACTTGGATCTAAATGGTGAATGGAAGGTGATCGTAAATAAGCCATTCCTAACTTCTCTGTGAATTTACGCCAATTTTCTAGAGGACGCGGTTTCGGGTCAATGACTACCATGTCATTTGCTTGGATGTATAAGCTTTTTCTTAGGTAACTGGCCATTGTACAACCTTGGATACCACCACCGATGATGAGCCATTTCTTCATGTTGTTCTTCCCTCCGTAAATCGAAATAATTATTATTTAATTAATATACAAATTGTATTAATAGAATGCAAATTTTAAGGTGAAACTTTGTTAGTTAGTGGCTTTTATGCTACAATACAAAACGTAATAATTACGGTTTTTAGAGAAAGGATGTTTTTAGTGGCTGACAAACGAATTCCTGTTACAGTTTTGACTGGCTATTTAGGCTCAGGAAAAACAACTATACTAAATAATGTATTAAACAACCGCGAAGGCTTAAAAGTCGCTGTTATCGTAAATGATTTGAGTGAGGTTAATATAGATTCTGATCTTATTAAAGGAGGGGCAGCTCTATCAAGGATTGATGAAAAGCTAGTAGAAATGTCAAACGGCTGTATTTGTTGTACTCTTCGTGAGGACCTTTTAATAGAAGTAAAGCGATTAGCCGAGGAAAATAAATATGATTATATCTTGATTGAATCAACGGGAATTGGAGAACCACTCCCGATTGCCCAAACATTCTCATATAAGGATGAAGAAAGTGAAATTGATCTTACTGACTATTGCCGCTTAGATACGATGGTTACTGTTGTTGACGCATTTCGTTTTTGGCATGACTTTTCATCAGGAGAAACACTTACCGATCGAAAACAAGCTGCTAATGAAGAAGATGAACGCGAAGTTGTCGATCTGTTAATTGACCAAATCGAATTTTGTGATGTATTAGTGTTAAATAAATGTGACTTAGTCAGCGAGGAAAATTTAACTGAATTAGAAGCGATCTTGCGGAAATTACAACCACGAGCAAAGTTTATTCGTTCCTCGCATGGTCAAGTAAAAGCAGATCAAATCCTAAACACTGGTTTGTTCGATTTAGAAGAAGCAAGTCAGTCAGCTGGCTGGCTCCAAGAGTTACAACACGAGCATGTTCCCGAAACCGAGGAGTACGGAATCTCCTCATTCGTCTATCGAGCTCGAAAACCATTTCATCCCGAGCGACTGTTGCAGTGGATTGAACAGTGGCCAAAGGAAATCATCCGCGCAAAGGGATTGGTCTGGCTAGCCACTAGAAATAATATTATTGCTTTGATGAGCCAAGCAGGACCTTCCGTTTCCTTTGAACCGGCTGGCTACTGGATAGCATCGCTTTCTACTGAAGAACAAGAAGCTATATTAAAAGAAGAACCTGAATTGAAAGAAATGTGGGACGCCGAGTATGGTGACAGGATTACAGAGTTAGTGTTAATCGGCATTCGCTTTGATAAGGAAAGCATCATCGCTGGATTAAACGAGTGTTTACTGACACAAGAAGAGATGAACGAGGATTGGACTAAATTAAAAGATCCGCTTCCAGAGTTTATGGAGCTATAATACAGCCAAGAAACCTTGGTTCATGGACAATAGCTCCTTGTTTTTTGGGAAAGGCTGTCCATGAAGCCTTGCTTCGTGGACAAGGGATCCCAGGTTATGGAGAATTTAGTCCGCTGTATTCGGCTTTGAGGACAGCAACTCCTAATTTATGGTAAACTCAGTCCGCTATACTCGGCTTTAAGGACAACAATTCCTAATTTATGGTAAACTCAGTCTACTAAACTTAGCTTTAAGGACAGTAATTCCTAATTTATGGTAAATTCAGTCTACTAAACTTGGCTTTAAGGACAGAGACTCCTAATTTATGGTAAACTCAGTCCACTAAACTCAGCTTCAAGGACAGCAACTCGTAATATATGGTAAACTCAGTCCGCTATACTCGACTTTGAGGACAGTAACTCCTAATTTCTGGTAAACTTAGTCCGCTATACTCGGCTTTAAGGACAACAATTCCTAATTTATGGTAAACTTAGTCTACTAAACTTGGCTTTAAGGACAACAATTCCTAATTTATGGTAAACTCAGTCCGCTATACTCGGCTTTAAGGACAAGAACCCCTAATTTTTGGTAAACTCAGTCCACTATACTCGACTTTAAGGACAGGAACTCCTAATTTATGGTAAACTCAGTCCACTAAACTCAGCTTTAAGGACAGCAACCCCTAATTTATGGTAAACTCAGTCTACTATACTCAACTTTAGGGACACTAACTCCTAATTTATGGTAAATCCAGTCCACTAAACTCAAAATAAAGAAAACATCAATTAAGTTAGCCCTAAATTCATACAAAAAAATGCTCTCTCAAGGATATCTACACTATGAGTTATTTCTCAATCTAAAGACCGTTCAAGACAAGGGCTTCAAGGACGCTTTCGTAACAGAATAAACTTCAAACAAAAGGCTTTTTCAACTACTGCCATGAAAGTTCCCTCACTATCATGGCAGTAGTTTATTTAAAGTGAGATCTCTCCTCTCTGTCAAACATCGTTGAGCCCGCCTTTTTTATTTTTCTGCTATTTTTTTCACATATTCCTTCAGCTCTTTTAGTTCCGATTTTGTTTTCACAAGCTCACGCAAAATAAAAATAGCTATAACAGCAATCACTATGTCCATCGTCATGTTACAACCCTCCTTGTAATATAAAAAGGGTACTCAAAAAGTCATGAAAAAACGACCGTTTGAGTATCCCTTTATTAATTAACTATTTTCAATTTCTTCAATCAATAAAGAAAGTTCTTCCCAACGTTCCATCGCTGTATCTAAATCAGCTTCTACTTGCTTTTGTTTTTCAAAGAGCTCATTAATCTTACCAATATCACTACCGGCAGCGACAATTTCAGCTTCAAGCGTCTCCTTTTTTTCTTCAAGAGAAGCAATTAGGTCCTCGATCTGGTTCCATTCTTGCTGTTCTTTATATGATAACTTTTTCTTTTTTTCCTTGCGGGGCTGCTGCTCTTGCTTTGTTACTTGTGCTGCATTAGTTTCTAGCTCGCGCTTTTCTTTCTCTTCTTCCATATAGTCAGAGTAACTACCTTGGAAGCGGCTAATTGAATCGCCATTAAACACAAGGAGACGATCGACTACCCTATCTAAAAAATAACGATCGTGGGATACAGTTATAACAACCCCAGGGAAATGATCTAAATAATCTTCTAGAATACTTAGTGTTTGGATATCTAGATCATTTGTTGGCTCATCTAAAAATAAAACGTTAGGTTCGGACATTAGAATTTTTAAAAGATAAAGGCGGCGGCGTTCTCCACCTGAGAGCCTTCTAATAAATGTCCGTTGCATTGGCCTTGAGAATAAAAACCGTTCGAGCATTTGCTCTGCAGTAATGGTATGACCACCTGTCGTATGAACGACTTCAGCAACTTCTTTAATAAACTCGATGACACGTAACTCACCATTCATTTCCTCGTCACCTTGAGTATAGTAACCGACTTTAACTGTTTCTCCTACCTCGATAACGCCACTGTCAACCTTCATTCGACCTGCTAGGATATTTAACAATGTCGTCTTACCACTTCCATTTGGCCCGATAATTCCAAGGCGCTCTCCTGGAACAACCAGATAACTAAGATTATGAATCAGCTTCATTCCACCTAAAGACTTTGAAATGTTTTCTACTTCAATGACTTTATCACCTAAGCGTTGTGAACCGATTGAAAACTCTACATTTTGATGAGCTGTCGGCCCTTTTTGATTTTGTAATTCATCAACACGCTGGATTCGTGCTTTTTGTTTCGTTGTCCGCGCTTTTGCACCACGGCGAAGCCATGCTAATTCACGACGTAAGATGTTTTGGCGCTTATCTTCATTTTGCTCAGCAACCAGTTCTCGTTCAGCTTTTTTCTCTAAAAATATTTCGTAATTTCCTTCATATGTGTAAAGTCTACCACCATCTAATTCGAAAATCTGATTGGTAACTCGATTTAAAAAGTAGCGATCATGGGTGACTAAAATAAGTGCTCCTTTATACTGAGACAAAAATCCTTCCAGCCATTCAATTGTTTCATTATCTAAATGGTTCGTCGGCTCATCTAAAATAAGCAGATCAGCACGTTGAATTAACGCCTTAGCAATGGCGACTCGTTTTTTCTGGCCACCTGATAAAAGTCCAACTGATTTTGAAAAATCAGTAATCCCTAAGCGCGTTAGTACTGTTTTGGCAACTGTATTTGCCTCCCATGCATCTAGCTCATCCATTTTTTGCTGGTTTTGAAAAAGACGCTCCTGTAGTTTTTTATCTTCAGGATTTTCTTCTAAATTTGCTAATGCTTCCTCATATTTTCGCATTGCTGTCATAATACTTGAGTCCCCATAATAAATTTGTTCAAGGACCGTTAACGAATGATCCAACTCTGGCTGTTGTGGTAAATACTCAATGTGAAACTGATTAGCATGAGTAACCTTGCCACGATCCATCGATTCAAGCCCAGCTATTATTTTTAACATCGTTGATTTTCCAGTTCCATTTACACCAATCAGACCTATTCTATCCTTTCCTGAAATTGTGAAGGAAAGCTCGTCAAACAGCGTTTTGTCACCATATGTTTTATATAAATTTTCTACAGAAATAATGCTCATGAAACTCATTCCTTATTTTTTCGTATAGTAAGTATGATCTATTATAACAAACATTAACCTAAAAAGGAGGTGAAAACCATGGTTGAACAAGAAGAGCGCACATTAGCTATGCTTATTTATTTAATTAGTTTCTTTACAGCATTTATCGGACCACTTGTTATCTGGCTTTTAAAAAAGGATGAATCAGAATTTATAGACCATCACGGCAGAGAATATTTTAACTTTTTAATCTCATTCACTATCTATGGCATTATTAGCACTATTTTAATCATTCTTCTCATCGGTATTTTTCTACTAATTGTCCTAGGCATAGCAGCCTTTATTCTCACTATCATTGCAGCTATTAGAGCATATGAGGGAGAGCATTATCGTTTCCCATTTATATTCAGAATACTTTAACAGAAAAAGTCCACTCCACGTGGACTTTTTTGTTATTTTGTCCATTTAGGGTGCCAGGCACCTATGATGCACAAAGATGTGCCACCTAAGTTGTTGGTCTTTTTTGGAATTTAAGACCATATGAATAGTCACGAAAGGATGGTGATGTCAGATGCATGTGGCAGATGGTGTGCTTAGCGTCTCTGTAGCAGTCGGAACAACGATTGCGGCGGTTGGTCTTATCGCGTACTCATTAAAGGGTATCAAAGAAGAAGAAGTACCAAAAATCAGCCTACTGACAGGGGCATTTTTCGTATCCTCACTAATTAACATTCCGATTGGACCGACTTCAGTACATCCGCTATTAGGTGGCTTTCTCGGATTAGTGCTTGGTCGTAGAGCTCCGCTAGGGATTTTCATTGGGCTTATACTCCAGGCCACCTTATTCCAACATGGGGGCTTAAGTACATTAGGCGCTAACACATTACTAATGTCGCTACCTGCTTTGTTCGTTTACTGGCTTTCTACTAAACTTTATAAAAAGAAGCCATTTCTGAAAGGCTTTCTTGCAGGTTTTACTGCTATTTGTGGTGGCGTCCTCTTATTAATGCTCTTGCTCCTTTTTTCAGACCAACGCTATAGTGAAGGCACCTTTTCAGTGATCAATATTCTATTATTTGCATATTTGCCACTGGCGCTTTTAGAAGGTGTATTAACCGGATTTTCAGTGAAATATCTAGATGCTGCTCGGCCGAGTATATTTGAAAAAGGGGTGAGGTGACAGGAAAAGTGACCAGAACAAAAAAGCTATTAATGTTTTTCTTACTATTTTTCGCCATACAACCTGAGTCAGTGTTAGCACATCGTATGATTGTAGAACTAGTCGAGCCTGGTAAAATTAAAGTTCGTTATGATGATGGGACTAAATCCGGGATTGCTCTTGTTAAAGCCTTTGATGAAGAAGGTCATTCCTTATTTGAAAAATATGTCGATGACAACGGATATGTATACTTTGATCGTACGATACGAGTCCATCAACTAATTGCTGACGATGGAATCGGTCATCGTGCAACGTGGATAAGCGATCACGCTAGTAACCAATTAGATATTCCTATCTGGATTCGAGCTCTATTAGGAGTATCCATCCTTTTATTTACTGCTACTTTTTTTCATTATCGTAAGCATAACTAAAACTACCTAGAGGTGATCCATTCAATGAAAAAGTTAATTTTCTTAACTACTTTTGTTCTATTTCTGATTTTCGCACCAAAAGCCTTTGCTCACGAGCTGTTTATTCAAGTTCAAGAAGACAAAGCGAGCAACGAACTGCAAATTGATGTGTTGTGGGGACATTTACGAGATTTTCTTGATCAAGCAAACTATGAAAATTATGAACTTTTTGTCCGATATCCTAGTGGCGAAGTTGAACAGCTAGATCTAGAGAAAATCGGGGTTCAGGCAAGAGCCTTTATACCTGCGACTGAAAAAGGGGAATATGTTTTTTGGGCGACTCGAAAGCCTGGTACATACACTCCCGATGATGGAGTTACAAGACTAAGCTTACAGATGGCGAAAACTGTCCACCAAGTTGGTAGTGGTAATGAAACAGCTAGTGAACCGGTTGGCCTAATGTTAGAAATCGTTCCAGAAACTAGCTTAGGAAACTTTACAAAAGGAAAGTTAAAAGGGAAAGTGTTACTCGAAAGCGAGCCACTTGCTGAAGCTACTATAACTGCATATGGGCCAGATGGGGAGCTTTTAGAGGGGGTATCTGCTAATGACGGTTTCTTTGAATTTGACCTTCAATCTAACGGAGAGTGGTTAATCAAAGCAAGCTTCCAAACAGAGGAAGCGGGAATTCTTGAAGATACAGAGTATGAATTAGTAGGGAGGACTACAACTCTATTAGTCGATACTACTAACCCTTCAGCAAATAATGCTGCTAGTACTAGCACAAATCCACTGTCATACATTGCAGTCCTAATTATTGGTTTATTGATGGGGGCATCAATCACATTTATAAGCTTAAAAAAAGGTGGTCGCAATAAAAAATGAGGATGGCTCGACACTTGAGAACTCCTCCCTTCGTTTTAAGGTGGTGAGATAATTGGCAAAAGAACAAGGGGATATTCAATCTGACTTAGAAGGGATTACGAAGTGGGCTCTTTCCTGGGAAGCGCGGGCAAAGCTAATCGCAGTCATCCTGTTTATATTTGGGGTAATTAGTCTTAAAACAACTTCTATTGCTATGTTTGCTTATGCCATCGCCTTGGTGGGATCACTTGCTATGGGAATATCGATCACTTTATTGCTAAAGAGATATTTAATTATTACACCATTTTTACTTCTTATGACTGTACCCTTAATCTTAGGGGGTGGTTTCCCCATTGAAATTGATCGAGTTTCTTTTGCCTCGCTCATTTTCTTAAAAGCCATTACTTGTATGACAGTTATGTTGATTTTACTGCATACTCAATCAATCGATGAATTCATGGACAGTCTTGCCCACCTAAAGGTACCGCCAATCATTATCACGATTTTGTTACTATCTTACCGCTATGTATTTTTATTTTTTGATGATATTCAAAAAATGCAATTAGCTGCTAGATCTCGTTTTTTTTCGGGTGGGATTTCAATTCGTAACTTAAAAGTTTACGGGCAACTCACAGGAGGTTTGCTTATTAAATCTCTTGACCGTGCTGAAAATGTATACAACGCTATGACTGCCCGCTGTTTTAATGGAACGATTCGCCATCGTGAAAAACAAGCAATTAACCGCTGGGATATTTTAAAAACGACTATTCCATTTCTCGTTATTATCACCTTAATTACCATTGAGAGATTGGATCTTTTTTAAAGCAGTGATAAAAAAGCTGAACATGTAAGAAAAAACACAAGCCCCCAGCTGCTACAACCTCGTGACCTTCACGGCATATGTGACGGTTTTTTGCAAGAGCAAGAAACTCGTCGAAAACATCTGCAATTCAACGAGTAATCGCAGGGGCAAGAAAACTCCTTCGAAAACATCTGCAATACAACGAGTAATCGCAGGAGCAAGAAAACTCCTTCGAAAACTTCTGCTTTACAACGAGTAATCACAGGAGCAAGAAAACTCCTTCGAAAACATCTGCTTTACAGCGAGCCATCGCAGGAGCAAGACAGCTTTTATGTTAAAACTATACTTCAAAAAGTGTCCGTCACCTCCGTTTAAGTAGAGCTTTGGGATAAACCTCCGCTCTCTATAACGTTCCTTAAGGTAGACGGACACTTCTGTCTATTAATAATACAGACTCTCAGTCCAATTGCACTTCTTGCATTTGCGTATAAAAGCTGTTTCTAAAAAGTCGTGATTACAACCATCTTGAAGTAATTTCAGTTTTAGCTGAAGTTGCCTCTTTTTTATCTCTAATGATCGGATTTCTGCTATTAGCTGATGAACAGGATCAACGTTACTTGTAGATTTTTGCTCCATCACGAACGAACTCCTCTGCTTTTTGCTTCATCCCTTCATCAATTACTTCTATTCCGGACTTCCCATCTTCGTAAGCGGTATTGCGAATGTCATGTGAGATCCTCATCGAACAAAACTTAGGACCACACATTGAGCAGAAATGGGCAGTCTTGGCACCTTCAACCGGAAGAGTTTCATCATGAAATTCGCGGGCTCGCTCTGGGTCAAGGGAAAGGTTAAATTGATCGTGCCAACGAAATTCGAAACGAGCTTTTGATAAAGCGTCATCTCTCATTTGCGCTCCGGGATGCCCTTTCGCTAAATCAGCCGCATGTGCTGCTATTTTATAAGTAATTACACCTTCACGAACATCATTTTTATTCGGTAAACCTAAATGCTCCTTTGGTGTCACGTAGCATAACATCGCTGTTCCGTACCAACCAATCATTGCTGCTCCGATAGCCGACGTGATGTGGTCATACCCCGGGGCAATATCGGTCGTAAGCGGTCCTAACGTATAAAATGGCGCTTCCTTACAAATTTCAAGTTGTAAATCCATGTTTTCCTTAATTTTATGCATTGGGACATGACCTGGTCCTTCGATCATGACTTGAACATCATGCTTCCAAGCGATATCCGTCAATTCCCCCAAGGTTTTCAGCTCAGCAAATTGCGCTTCATCATTAGCATCAGCAATTGAGCCTGGTCTTAAGCCATCCCCAAGAGAAACAGCTATATCATACTCTTTTAATAGTTTACAAATCTCTTCAAAATGTGTGTAAAGAAAATTTTCTTGATGATGTGCTAAACACCATTGCGCTAATATGGAGCCACCACGTGAGACGATTCCGGTCATTCGATTTATCGTCATCGGAATATAGCGAAGTAGTACCCCGGCATGGATTGTAAAATAATCTACTCCTTGTTCAGCCTGCTCAATTAACGTGTCACGATACACTTCCCATGTTAAGTCTTCAGCAATCCCATTCACCTTTTCAAGAGCTTGATAGATTGGCACTGTCCCAACAGGAACTGGTGAATTACGCACAATCCATTCTCTTGTCGTATGAATATTTTTGCCAGTCGACAAATCCATAATCGTATCTGTGCCCCATCTTGTTGCCCACGTCATTTTTTCAACTTCTTCTTCAATTGAAGATGTTACCGCGGAATTTCCAATATTAGCATTAATTTTCACATGAAAATTACGACCAATAATCATTGGCTCACTTTCTGGATGGTTAATATTATTCGGAATAATCGCACGTCCACGAGCAATTTCCTCACGTACAAATTCAGGATCCATATTTTCACGAATCGCTACAAACTCCATTTCTGGTGTAATGATCCCTTTTTTTGCGTAATGCATTTGCGTGACGCATTTCCCTGCTTTGGCACGGAGTGGTTTGCTTACTCTGTTTGGAAACCACTCGAGATTAGCACGGGGATCATCGTTTTTATAACCATTATCTTCTGGTTTAATTTCTCTACCTTCGTATTCTTCTACATCTCCACGTTCTGAAATCCAGTTTGCCCTAATTTTCGGTAGGCCCTTTCGAACATCAACTTCATAACCCGCATCTGTATACGGGCCACTAGTATCATATACTCGTACAGGCGCATTTTCGCTACTGCCTGCAATCCCTGTTGTTGGCGTTAACTCAATCTCTCGCATTGGGATTTGAATATCCTTCCGAGACCCCTGAACATAAACCTTCCTACTAGCTGCAAACTGTGACTTTAACTCAATCGACATTTCTTTTTGCATTGACAATGTAACTTCCTCCTCAAATCGAATTTGCGACTGAAGATACAGCAAATAACGGGAAACTATCCTTTCTACATAAAAAATCGGGCTCTGTTTAACAGAACCCGACTCGTAGTAGATAGAAGAAAAATCAAAGAAAGAGACAAAAATGCCACCCTCTTGTATTTTACTACTTCCCTCCGCTGGTATCATCCAGATCAGGTTCCAAGGGTCAAAGAATGCATTCTTTTCTCAGTCCGGCAATTTGGACTCCCCTAGTAGACTTTTCTCTATTATCATAACGTATAATTTTAATAAATAGTACCATTAATTTCTAATTAAGGTTTTTTTTGATAAATAATTCACTTATACCAAGGCTTTGAAGCGTCAAAAATTTTAGTTAGCGTTGTTTTAAATAAAGAATGGGACAACAAGTGGCGCTACTATCGCTGTGAAAATTGCCGCTAAGCCCATCGCCACTCCTGCAACAGCGCCTTGAAGCTCCCCTTCAGTAGCCGCTTGCGCCGTTCCTTGACCATGAGAGATTGTCCCTAGGGCTAACCCTCTTGAAAGAGGGTGATTAATGTTCGTCAAATTCATTAACCATGGTCCAATCATTGTGCCAAGAATTCCAGTTGCCACAACAAAGGCAGCTGTTAAAGCTGGATCACCACCAATAATAGAAGCAATCTCCACAGCTACAGGTACCGTTACTGACTTTACACTGACAGATGCTAAAATTTCATTAGAAAGAGTTAGCAGTTTTGCTAACAATACTGCTCCAACGATCGTCGACATTGTTCCTAAGATGATCCCAACTAACGCAGGTCCACTATGTTTTTTTATAATCATTCGATTTTTATATAATGGAACAGCTAAAGCAACTGTAGCTGGACCTAATAAAAACGTCATAATATCCTTGGCAACTGTGTAATCCTCGAATGTCAGACCAAACGTAACTAAAATAGTCATGATAATAGCTGTACTGAAAAATACAGGTGTTGTAAAAGGCGACGGATAACGCTTCCCTACTACTTTTGATAACAAATAGGCAGCCACCGTAATTGAAATGCTAAGCAGAGTGACGAGAACGATCATTTTCTGCACCTACTTTCTTTTCAGCTAAGCTTTGTGATATTGCACCTGTCACGTAAATTCCGATTGCGGCGCTTCCAATAATAACAATAAGCAAGGAAATGCCATTTTGTAAAAATAACGGTCCAAAATTCATTAAACCTACGGCAATTGGAATAAAGAAAAAAGCTAAATGTTTAATTAGAAATGTGGATGCTTCTTCTACCCATTTTAAAGGAATTACACCCGTTAATAAAAGACCAAACAAAATAACCATCCCCAGTACATTTCCTGGCAGAGGTAAATTGAAAACTCCAACTAATAAATACCCTACTTCATTTATAAGCCAAAGAAAAAATAATTGAATAAAAATAATAAGCGTTTTTTTCATCGTTGCAAAACTCCTATCTTTGCTGTCTCAACAAAACTATTCTAGCATATAATCGTCTTATAAATATAGAGAGGTTGTCTCGTTGGACAACCTCTCTATATTAAAGTATAAGAACTAATAGTTGCGAAGAAATTGCTACAAAGATTAATGCAATCGGATAAGCAGCAGCGTAGGCAATCGCAGGGTCTTCTGAATCGACTAAGTTGTTACAAGCCCCTAACCCTGGGGTACTTGTCATTCCACCACAAATTGCACCTAAAGAATGGATGATACTAAGATGGAATAACTTTTTCGCGATAAAAAATGCAACGACCATTGGCACTATTGTTATGATCGCCCCTCCAATAATTAAACCAACACCTTGTTGTAAGACAACTTCTACTAAGCCACCGCCAGCGGTTGTTCCAGCACCTGCTAGAAATAAAACCAAACCGACATCACGGATAACGCGATTGGACGGCTGATAAAATCTCGCTTGAATTGGACCGAGTTTACCGAAGTGACCAATAATGATAGCTACTAATAATGGCCCACCTGCGACTCCTAGAGTCATCGTCCCTAAACCTGGAATATGAATTGGCATCATCCCAAATAAAATTCCTAGTAGCAATATGATGCTTAGTGAAAAAATGTGGAGATTCGCTTCTTCATGTCGTCTCGTACCGAATAACTCTTCTACTGCTTTAATTCGTTCCCGACTACATACAACCGTTAAGACATCCCCTCGTTCTAAACGCCACGTTGCCGTAGGGGTAAATTCATAGCCGGCTCTTTCTAGTCTAGTAACAGTAACACTAAATTTTTCCCTCAAATTAATTTCGCGGAGACTCTTACCAATCATCGCAGTTGAATCAACAACAACTCGATACATTTGGAGATTTTCGCGAATGTTCACATTCGTTGTAACCTCTGAACCAAAAGCATCTCTCAGTTTATTTAAGTCCTCTGGGTATCCTACGACAATAATATCATCGCCTTTTAATAATACAGTATCATTTCGACCTAGAAAATTTCGGTCACCACGAATGACACGGCTTATAACGGCATTACTTTTTAAACTTTTCTGCAGTTCTTTTATTGTTTTTTTATGAACACTATCATTTTCAATTAAAATCGTTATTTTCTTTAATGAACTTTTATGTTTAATTGGACTAATTGTTTTTTGTAAATCCTTTTGTAAGTCAACTTTTAAAACTCTTGGAAAAAGCTGTACAAATAAAACAACAGCAATTACTCCAAAAGGATAGGCAATTCCATACCCTACTGAAACAATCGGATCTTTTGTTGCTTCGAGTGCAGCCGCTAACCCCGGTGTACTCGTAAGAGCGCCCGTCATTAACCCAATGCTTAAAGGCGCAGATAAGTTAAATACTTTCGATACAATAATGGTTGTAATTGTAGCAATTACGATAATTAAAAAACCTAAGATAGCAAAGACTAATCCGCTACTTCTCATCATTCGGAAAAAGCGCGGACCTGCCTGAAGTCCTACTGCAACGATAAACAAACTTAACCCTAAGTTTTGGACAATTCCAGGTATCTTATATCCAAAGTGGCCTAACACCATTGCAAACAGTAAAACTCCAGATGCCCCTAAATTTATTCCTTTAATCTCTAGCTGACCAATAAGAGATCCTACAAACAAAACAACAAATATAAGTATTAATGGATCATCTAATAACGTCATGACAACCTCCACTTAGATAAAATTGACTTCGGTGTCTAATTATAACAGATCAAAAATGGGAATGTTTTTCGAAGATTGGGTCGAACGAAAATGAAAAGGCTTTCTTCCATAATTGACAAAAAACCGTCATATCTAAAGCGCTTTCTCAAAAACTTCAGAATTTTTTATTTCAAATATTCAATTTTTTTTAAAAGCATAGTATATCTTAGCCAATTCCTGGGAATGATGTTTAGTAGATTGATAGAAAGGTGTGGTTATTAATGGATTACTTAGATCGCTTGAACAGGGCAGTTATGAAAGAAAAAATACATGAAAAATTTATTCAAGGTAAGATAACCGCAGCAGAAATGGAAGATCGCATTAGGGCGATAGGTGCCAAGTTAAAAAAGAAAGAGAACTCATAACGTAGGTTATTCGATAAATGAGGACTCCCCCTTCCTCACAAATAAATAAGGCTGTACCAAAGAGATCTGACACTTTGGTACAGCCTTATTTTACTTTGTCATGGAAGCGATTTGCGTTCTTGATTTTAACATAGTCGCATCGATATTTAATTTTTTTTAGCAATTTAATTTGGATAAAAATCAGCTGCATTAACATTATAAATCCGTAGCAGTTCTAATTCAGATTCGACCATTTTACTAAGTTGCTCATTAGCTTCATCTGTATAACATTCACCGCATTCTTGATAAAGGATCCGAAATTGTTGAGCATGGTAGACTAATCCTTTTAAATGATAAAGAATTGCTTTTTCATTATCTGTTAAAGGCTCATCTGCTGTCGCCTCAGCACTAAAGCTATCAATAAAATCATTATACTCTGAAATTTCCTCTTCAGCTAAAGGCTCATAAGGAGAAGACTCTACTAAAATGTCGACCATTATTAAATAGCTTGTATCCCAAATCGATGCTCGTACATCAGTTGGTAACTCTGATGGTGGTTTTAGAAAAATCATAAAGTAAAATAAAATGAAGATCCCGCCAATGATAAAAACACTTTTCTTGTCCATCGCCTGCCTCCTAACAAAACAATCACTTGCTATTACCTTAACATACATAGAACTACTCTTCCAAGAAAAGCAAAAAGTTGTGCTTTTCGGTTTTGCTATCTATCAAAGGTTAATACCCTTATTTAAAACAAAACAATCATAAACTACATGTTGTATGTTAAGTATCTATAGTTGTTGTATAATTGGGTCATATAATAAGCTTAATTAGGGAGAGTAAACAAATGCGCATATTAATTATGACTGCCGTAGCTGCCGAACGCGACGCTGTATTGCGTGGCCTAAACAATGATCAAAGATTTGATGTTGTTGCTGGAGGTGTAGGACCAGTAGCGGCAGCTATTACTACAACGAAAATATTAACGGCGCAACATTACGATCTAGTTATCAGCGCTGGGATTGGTGGCGGTTTTCAAAACCGAGCCGAAGTTGGTTCAATTGTCGTTGCCACTGAAATCATTGCTGCAGATTTAGGTGCCGAATCTAGTGACGGCTTCTCTAGTATCGAACAATTAGGATTTGGGACATCTAGAATTTCTGTAGACAATGAGCTGGTAAAGAAAGTTGCAAAAGCGCTAGATCAAGCAGATCTGTCTACATATACCGGTCCAATTCTTACATTATCTACAGTAACTGGTACTAGTGAGAAAGCCGAAGAACTAGCGGCTCGAATACCTGGGGCTACAGTCGAAGCAATGGAGGGATTTGGTGTGGCACTTGCTGCAAAAGAAATGGGCATACCAACTCTTGAAATTAGAACAATCTCTAACCCTGTTGGTCCACGAAACAAAGCCTCGTGGAAAATCAAAGAAGCTCTTAGCGCTTTAGAAAAAGTAAGTTCAGTACTCACGGAGGTGCTTTAATGAAAATTATCTTTTCTCCATGTCCAAATGATACTTTTATCTTTCACGCATTAGTCCACGGATTAATACCGGGTACACCAACATTTGATGTAACTTACGCAGATATTGATATTACAAACAAATTAGCTGTTTCTCCCGATGGACCAGATATTATGAAAATCTCTTATGGCGCTCTTCCTTGGGCATCTTCTGAATATGCTTTATTACCTTGTGGTGGTGCTTTAGGTAGAGGCTGTGGTCCATTAGTTTTAACAAATGACAACTCAATGACTCCAACAACCTTAGCAGGAAAACGAGTTGCCGTCCCTAGTGAACGCTCGACAGCCTACTTATTATTTCGTTTATGGACTGCTCAACAAGTGCCAGGTGGCGTCGGAGAAATTGTTGTGATGCCATTTCATGAAATTATGCCTGCCGTTCGCGATGGCCTAGTTGATGCTGGTCTAGTTATTCATGAAGCGAGATTTACTTATCATACATTTGGTTTATCACTCTTAACGGATCTAGGAAATTGGTGGGAAGAAGATACCAATTTGCCAATTCCGCTAGGAGCAATTATTGCGCGACGCACTTTGAATCTGAAACAAATTACCGAATGGATTCAGTCCTCAGTAGAACATGCATGGGCTCATCCTGAATTATCCCGTGAATACATTATGAGCCATGCCCAGGAGCTTTCTGTGGAAGTTGCCCAAGCTCATATAGATTTATATGTAAATAAGTTTTCTGCCAATTTAGGCGACGACGGTTTTGCAGCTGTATTCGCCTTACTAAGCCGCGCTGCAAAAGAAGGACTTGTTCCCGAAATTGATTTAGAAGCGCTGCGGTGGTAAGAACAAAGCCTCCCTATCATTAAAAACAAATGTTCTTCGAGAAAAAAGTGTGCCTCTCACTTTTAACGCGAAGAACATTTGATCATTGGTAAAAATAACGAGAATTCAATTTCTATAAAATCATCTTTAACGAACCTATAAAAACAAAAAAAGAGCATGAGATTAACTCATACTCCGTCTATGATATATCGATATTATTAAGTAATTCCTTTAGTGCGATCAATTCTTCTTTCGATAACGTCATTCCCTTACCCATCTTTTCATGGTTGGGATCCCACTCACGTAAATCATATTTTGCTGCACGGCCATTCCAACTAATTAAGTTTAACTCCTTCTTCCAACCTTTAGCACTTTCTGACAACTCACCAAATGTTTTTTCGATTTCATACTTAATTTCTGCCATTGTATTTCCCCTATCCATTTAAGAATTTTACACATTTACAGCCATGCTATATTCAAATTGTGGGAGGCTCACTCTAATATGCGTCCCCTTACTATTACTATTGATGATCTTGATACAGCCACGATGTTCAATGATTATCTTTTTGCAGAATGCCAGGCCTAAACCTGAACTCTCTTTCGACGAGTAAAACGGTTGAAAAACTGACTCAAAATCACTTGCCGTTATGCCAAAACCATTATCAATTACATCTATATTGATTTGCTCATTTTCTACAAATAATTCTATATCGATTGTTGGAAATTCTTGCTCACTAATTGCTTCTACACTATTTTTAATCAAATTAACAATTACTTGATAGAGGGCAGCTTGGCTTACATATCCGTTTACCGTTTCATTTTTGCATCTATAGTTAAAGTCTACTTCTTTGAATTGCTCTTTTGACATCGTCACTATATTTTGAATTTGCCCCTTTACGTCAGTCATTTTAAATGTCAATTGATTGCTTTTCATAAATGAAGAATTAACTCTTTACAAAGGAATTTAGTTGTTCTCCACCTAAATTTACAAAGCCTAGCATTTCTTTTTGTTTATCGTTCAATTTCTCATCTTTTAATAACAGATCGGTATAGCCCTTAATGATCGTCAAGGAATTTTTAACTTCATGAACCAAGGTGGAAGATAGTAATCCAATTGAATTAAGTTTCTGCTGACGTTCTGATACTATTTGGTAATTTTTCATCACATCATTATACATTTGAATATAGGCTACTAAAATAATCATCGTATAAAAAATAACCGCTATACTACTAACCATTAGACCCGTGTTAGGTTGAAAGTTGAAAAACCCTGGTATGAATAATAATATCGCACACATCGAAAACGTCTTCATAAATCGTTTTATGTATTGATCGGTCAAATAACGAATGCAGTATGTTAAAAGTAAGACAATCATTGCAAAGATTGCTATATGTATTATGAACAAGAAAGATAATGGCCCATATATCGGGAAATAAAAAGAAAGATGTTCGGTAGTCTTAATTGTAAGTCCAGCTATTCCGTATGATGTTAAATGGACAACATAAACAATCGTGCTCAAAACTATTAACAATCCTAAAACCCACTTTTTGACAATTGCTAAGATAAGCCTTTCTTTCCATCCTCCGATAGCTTCTAACTTCTTCTTGTCAACCATGCTTAAAATGATATAAAAAACTAATGGTGCTACAAATGTAGCTGCAACTCGAAAGATTTTAAATAAAATTAATATCGTTTCTTCTGGCAAAATCCCTTTAAAATAAAGAACTGCAACATCAATCTGCCAAATTCCTATAAATGACATAAATAAGAAAATACAAATCGTTAAGCGAGAAACCCCATAAAGCCTCAGCAAAGCTAAGCCGACTACAATAGGTAAGATGCCAATAACTAACAATAAATACCCTACACTCATATGATACACTCTTTCTTGGTAATTTACTTTTGTAATACTAATGTACTATATTGATTGGCATGTTTCCATAAGTAATTCGCTTGTTTCTGCGAATAATAACGAGCTCCAATTAAAAAAGGTCTGGGCGTTGTATCCCAAACCAAACAAAAGTAATTAATATAGAAGTGTGGCGATCCAGTAGTAATAAGGTATACCGATAACCAAGTTAAATGGTAACGTCAAACCGAGCGATGAGCCTAAATAAATGCCCGAATTCGCCTCAGGAATTGCTTGTTCAACAGCTGCAGGCGCCGCTATATACGAAGCACTTCCTGTTAAAACTGCTAAAATAAATGCTCCACCCATCGACAGACCAATAATATCTCCAACGAAAATTCCTATTGTCCCACCGATTACTGGTAAAATAAATGCGAACAAAAACGACGAGAGTTTCAACTTCTCAATTTTTTTAATACTTTGGGTAGCTATCATCCCCATATGTAATAAAAAGATACAAAGTAATCCGTAAAACAAATCACCGAACAATGGTTTGATTTTTAACAAGCCCTCTGCATGTGCCACAAAACCGATGAAAATTCCGCCTAGTAATAAAAATATGCTCTTCCCAAAAAAGGCTTCTTTCATCACGTGTTTCAAACTCGCATTAGGATTATCTGTCGCTTTTCCCTGTTTTTGAGAATACATCTTATAAAAAATGATCGCTAATATAATTGCTGGTCCTTCCATAACAACAAGAATTGCTGACATATAAGCTTCGTAATACACACCAATTTTGTCTAAAAACGCTAAACCTGCAATAAAAGTTACAGCACTTACAGAACCGTAATGAGCAGCTACTGCCCACGATTCAATCACGGTAAATTTAAAGATCTTTGCCACTAAAAAGTAAGCAATAAAGAGCATTGCTACACTTAAAATAAGTGCCGCAATAATTGTTGGTAACATGTCTAAAAAAGAAACACTCCTTAGCTCGACACCACCTTTAATCCCGATCGTAAAAAGAATGATCATTGTATAGCCAGTATAAAACGCTGATGGAACTTTTAAATCCGAGTTAACTAAAACCGCAACAATTCCAAGTAAGAAAAATAAGATCATTGGTGATAATAAATTCGCGTAAGCAATTTCAACAATTTGTCCCATCTTAACACCTCTTTTATTTTTATATTTCCCATGGTAAAAACCGTGGTTTATTGCCTAGTTATCAACCTGTTTAAGTCGTTTAACGCGTCGCAATATAACTCTAGCTTGTAAAACTTTAATACTTTAAAACATTACTAAAAAAATCTTATTACAACAATAACATTTATACAATAATTCCGTCTATATTGATTTTTTAAATTAATGATAGCTACATTTTAACTACGTAACTATAATTATGTAACAATTTCCAAATGCCAAATGACTATTTCTGTGTATAGAATCTCACTGTCTACATATTCTAAACTCACAACATACGAAAGGAGGTCATAAGACATGCAAAACAACTCTAATAACAATCAACTTCTTGTTCCTGGAGTACAGCAAGCACTAGACCAAATGAAGTATGAAATTGCTCAAGAATTTGGTGTTCAACTTGGACCAGATGCTACTTCACGTGCCAATGGTTCTGTTGGTGGAGAAATTACAAAGCGACTTGTACAAATGGCTGAACAACAATTAGGACGCTAATAATTTCTCACTACTGCCAAAAGAGGAAAGATAATAAGCTATCCATTCCTCTGTTACAAATTTTACTTTTCTTTTTAACTCGCTATTTCTTATACTTTAATTCTTATAAAAAAATACTGTTTTAAAATCTTTAGGAATTTTAGTATAAAAGCATTCTAAACTCACAACATGCGAAAGGAGGTCATAAGACATGCAAAACAACTCTAATAACAATCAACTTCTTGTTCCTGGAGTACAGCAAGCACTTGACCAAATGAAGTATGAGATTGCTCAAGAATTTGGTGTTCAACTTGGACCAGATGCTACTGCACGTGCAAACGGTTCAGTTGGTGGAGAGATCACAAAACGCCTTGTACAAATGGCTGAGCAACAGTTAGGACGTTAATAAATTCTACCTACCTCCAAAAAAGAGGACGACTCATAGGCAAGGCACCTCAAGTGCAATATTAGATTGTGGATATAGATCCCCTATCTATATATCGTAATAACTTGAGATGAGCAGACACTTATGAGTCACCTCTGGCTAAAAAATTGAGGCTTTCCAAAAGTGTCAACACTTTTTGGACAGCCTCTTATTTTTATACTCGTTACCATATTAGTATGGCCACGCCACAATAGTAGAGACTAACCCCCCCGTCATAACAGGGAAAAAATTCTTACGAACAAGAAAAAAAGCCAAAGGAGAACATCAACCCTTCAGCTTCTCACCTATTTATTTACTAGCTCATTAAAGTGTTCAACCCGATTACGACCTTTATCCTTGGCTTTATATAATGCTTTATCTGCCATGCGAATTAACCCTTCACGGTCCATCCCACTCTGTGGCGTAAGCGTCGCAATTCCAATTGTTAAGGTAATATGATTTGCAATCTCTGAGAAGCGATGATCAATCTGTAATGAAACAATATGGCTTCGCATTTTCTCCGCTACTATGATCGCTCCAAACTCATCTGTATTGGGAAGAACTACAACAAACTCATCTCCACCATATCTCGCCACAAAATCAGTTTGACGGTTAGGAATACTTTGCAATGTTTTTGCTACTTCGCAGAGGACATGATCTCCTTCTTGATGTCCATAATGATCATTGTACTCTTTGAATTGGTCAACATCGATGAGAATAACTGAAAGCGGTAGTTGATCTCTTTTAGCTCTCTCCCATTCTTCATGAAAAAGGTGATCAAATCTGCGACGATTGGCAATCTCAGTTAAGCCATCTAATTCAGATAGCTTGATGAGCTGATTGTTTAACTTGACAAGCTCGATCTGCGACTGCTTTCTAATCGCTATCTCTTCAGCAAGCTTTTCTGATTTTTCGGCATTGTTAATAGCAATTACAATATAAGAAACAAGCGCTCTAATTGAGTCCAACGCATACTGATCCTAGGCATTTTTTTCTTTACTCTGCACAGTTACGACGCCAATGACTTCGTCTTCAAGGATAAGCGGACAAAAAATGATCGACGGCCTCATCGTACCATACGTACTTTTTATGGCTTCTAAATACTTAGGATATTCTTTCTCTGTGTCATTGATCATTATTTCTTTTTTATTCTTAAAGCACCAGACAGCCCAACTTGATCTGCTACATAGAGGAATATCAAAAACAGGGGCATTTTCGCCTTCTTCAATATAAAGCTTATATTCAATGGCATCTTTTGCTCTATTATAGATACCGATCCCTAAAACAGTAGCATCCATTAAGTTATTAACGTTTTCGTAAATACGCCTAAAGACTTTTTTTAAACTTAAAGTAGCTGTAATACTTTGACCTATTTCGCTAATTACTTTCATTTGAGAGTATGATCTCGATAATTCTTGGGTTTTTCGCTCTAATTCTTCAGTCAGAATTTCAAAAGCCTTATTTTTCCGTTGCGTTTCTTCAGCCTTTATTTGAATCGCAATTCCCCTTAACTTACTTTCCTGCTCAAATCCAGTAACTTCATTTGTTTGGTCATGAAATTTTTTATAGTAAAAAATAGTTTTTTCAACATCGCCTTTTAGCTCATAGCTACTAGCTAATAATGAACAAATTTGACAGATAAAATCTTTTGCTTTAATTTTTTCAGCTAATTCTAGGCTTCTTTTTAAATAAGCAATCCCTTTTTCGATCTCATTGTTATCTTTTGCTACATAGTAATAGTCGATATACAACTCAACTTCTGAGAAGACATCACCAACTTCTCGATTGACTAATAAACATTTTTCATAGAAGCCAATTGCCGCATCTTTATCACCTATTTTGTAGGCTAATTTACCTAAAAAGTGTAAACTACCGGACTCACCAATGGCATCTTTCTCAGTCTGACTGATCTTTAAGCATTTTCGCAGATATTTTTCAGATTCAGCGAAGTTTTCTAGCGCTAAGTAAACAGCACCAAGATTAATTAATGGAACCGTTTTTGGAGCTTCCTCATCCTGTTCTTCAAATTTTTTCAAGCTTTCCTCATAGTAACCTAATGCAATCGAGTAATCGTGAAGACGGTAGTGGATTTCACCAATATTGTTTAATAGCCCTGCAATTAACTTATTGTACTTTATCACTTTCGCTAAATTTAAGGCCTGTCCATAGTACTCCAAGGCACGGTCGTATATTTTTAAGTAAAGGTTCACATTTCCTAGAGCATTAAGAAATTCTACCTCATACTCAAGTTCATTCAATTTCCTGACCCTTGACAATCCATCGATAAGCCTCTCTAATGCTTTTTCTAAATTTCCCGTTAACCACAAGCTCCTACCAATATGAAGTAGACTTTTGACTATACCTTTTTCATCATTATCTGCCATTGCCATTTCAAAAGCTTCTTCTGATAACGCTAGGGCATGAAGTGGCTTTCTTCGCTCAAGGTCTTCTGAAAGCTTATTCAAAATCCTAATTTTATCTTCATTAACACAACAATCAACGAGTAAGGGTTCATATTCCTTTACTATTTGCTTCAAAAGTCTTCTCCCCCCTCATACTCTAATAAAGAAACTTTATATGAGTGAATTTCATAATTACCTTAGTCGAGCTATATCAAACTAAATGTAGTTGCGAATGGTTTCTGCGCAACTACATTTAGAACTTAATAGCGAAAATAATGATTTATGAAATTCATTATTATAAAATACATAATTGTTCAAATTGTCCATTCTTATTATACTAAACTTTTGACCTATATTGTTAAATATTTTAAATTATTTATAAATTCTATTAAAGGGGAATATTCAACCTAAATACTCAATCTTGCCTATCGTAGCATCTTAAATAATACTTCTATTTGCTCAGGATCAACAGGTCGACTTATTAAATACCCCTGTATTTTGTCACATCCCTTTTCCTCTAAAAATTTTACTTGATCTAGGTTCTCTACCCCTTCTGCGGTAGTTGTGATATTAATGCTTCTAGCCATATTAATAATCGTTGTTATAATCGTTTTGGCATTATCATCCTTGTAAATTTCGTTTACAAACGATCGATCAATTTTAAGTGTATTTATCGGAAGTCTTGTAAAGTAGGCTAAAGATGAATAACCAGTGCCAAAGTCATCGATTGCAATGCGAATTCCCATGTCCTTCAACTTCCTCATTTTCGCTAACTTCTCTTCAACCATAGACATCGCGTTTGACTCAGTGATTTCAAGTTCAAGAAATTGTGGATCCAGGTTAGTTTCTTCTAACACGTTCTTAACCATGTCCACAAAATTAGGCTGTTCAAATTGAATAGCAGAAATATTAACAGAAACAAACATCGTCGAATATCCTAGTTGTTGCCATTTTTTATTTTGAGTTAATGCTTCTTTTAATACCCATTTGCCGATATCAATGATGAGGCCTGACTTTTCAGCTACTTCAATTAACTTAAGTGGTGATACCGTTCCAAATTCTTTGTTATTCCAGCGAATTAATGCTTCAGTTCCTTTAATTGCGTTCGTTTTTAAGTCAACAATTGGCTGAAAAGCCAAATATAACTCATTTTTTTCAATCGCATAGTAAAGTGCATTTTCAATCTTTTGCTCAATTTGAAAAGCTACATTAATTTTCGAATCATAATACTGGTAGCGATTTCCACCATCTTTTTTGGCTTGAAGCTTAGCTATATTTGCTTGGTTTAGAAACTCATCAACGATAATTTCCGTACTTGAAGCAATTGTAACTCCCATTGAAACTTTCAAGCGAAACTCATTTTCTTTTATCAATATTTCAGTACTGCATTGTTTCCACAGAAGACGGATCCGTTCCTCTAGTTCTTCATTCGTTCTTCCTTTTAACAGTAAAATAAACTCATCACCAAAGTATCTGCCTATCCCTTCCTCTTGGTCAACGAATTGCAGAAGTTGATTAGCTAATTTTTGAAGGACTTCATTGCCACCTTTATAACCACTTATACTATTTATTCGTGTGAAATCATCAATAGAAATGACAGCAAGAGCCATCACCGGGTATTTCTCTTTTAACCTCTTAGTTTTGTGAGGTAGCTCCAATAAAAAGCCATTTAAATTATATAGGTTCGTTAACGGGTCATGATAGGTTAATTTCTTAATCTGCCTCAGCATCTTGTTAAAACTCTTTGCAGCTGCGCCTATTTCGTTCTTTACCGTTTCATCAGCAGCAACTTCTAAATCACCTGTTTCCGCTTCCTCAAAAACATTCTTCAGCTCTAAGATTGGTTTCGAAATCGAATTAGCATAGTAAAAAGCAAAACCACTCATTAAAAGAATGCCAAAAATTAAAGAAAGAATAATTTTTAAGCGAGCATTACTAATTTCCCCCAATACCTCTTCAGTATTAATGGTCAACATTAACGCCCAGCCTGGCGAGCCTTCAATTGATTTATAAAAAGTAAGGAGATCCTCCCCTTCTTTAGACTTATGTTCTAACCAGCCAATACTATTGTCTTTTCTAAATATTTGAAAATCGCTATCAATGATAGGAAGGAGGTCAGAGATATGGCTATTAACGGTATTTGAGGCATCTGGATGCGCTACGACTTTGCCATCTTTATTCACAATCCAGGCAACTCCTGAATTACCTAAGTTAATATTACCTGTGACATTATTTAAAAATCGATTACTAATAACAATATTAACTAATCCAAGAACATCCTCTTCTTTTCTCACTTCATGGGAAATGATTACAATTGGCATGTCTTTATCAGCATAAGGACTAATAAAAGGTTGGGAAATCCAATAAGGATAGCCTTCCACTATGATCTTTTGATATTGTTCTTGTTCTGAAATATCGATATATGCTCCTAAGGTTGTCCAGCCAGCGCCGTCTAAGGTAGCAAACGTCATATTACGATGTTGTCCCTCTATGACAAAGTGAGGTAAATAATCCTTGATTTTTTCGAGATCCATCGACTGAATAACAGGGGATTGCGATACCAACTTTGTTTCTTGAACAAACTTTTCTAGTTCTTTACTAACCTCATTTGCCCTAGCAGTTGTAATTTCTTGGTATTGCAACTTCATATTCTCTGGCAGCTTATTCAACTCTTTATCAATTACAAACATGAGAATGCCAAATAAAGCAAACAAACCAACTAACAAGTAGATTAACATTTGAGTCCTAATTGATTTAGTATTCATGCCGCATTCTCCCCAATCGAATGATGAACTATGTATCGTAACCTTATCAGTAATTTAAAAATGAGTGATTTAGTTACATTATACTAGAATTTTGTAGGAAAATGTCGATTTGTGTAATTTACCATTTTTTAAATTTCGACAACTTCAATCTCTTGTATCAAGGTAGACCCAAGCATCCTGCTAAGACAAGTGAACTTGTGTCGAAAACATTCTGCGTTGGAAAGAAACTGCTTTTTTGTTTTCATAAAAAAACGAATATAAACCCAATCAGATTTATACTCGATCATTTATAGGTATGAGCCCATCACCACAATTGCTAGCTCATTATAGTTGTGTTGCTTTTTGTTTTCCTTTTACAAAATGTAAAATTACATGAGCCGCTAATCTACTAGTCATATCCCTAAAATCTACAGTTGGATCGATTTCAACGATTTCAAGTCCTTTAACCATGGGGTGTTCACCTAATAATTTCATCGCTTCTATTAAGGTAGCAGCGCTCATCCCACCCGGCCCGATTGCCGGACAGCCAGGTGCCTCTGCTTGGTCGATTACGTCCATGTCTAGAGAAACATAGATAGCATCTACCTTCCCTTTCAATAGTTCGATCGCTCCATTGATGATGGATTCAATAGGTTGCTCTCGAACAGCCTTCATTGTATATATTGTTACATCGTTGTTCTCGGCATAGGTGCGATATACTTTACTATTAGAAAAATCACGAATACCAATTTGTACTAGATTTTTACCGTCAATCGTTTTCGTCTCTAGCAAACTTCGAAATGGTGTTCCATTCGTAGGTCCTCCATCTTCTAGGTTGCGGACGTCATGATGAGCATCAAATTGGATGACTCCGATTTTCCCTTTTGCACGAGCAAACGCCTTAACACTTGGATATGTGATCGAGTTGTCACCACCAAGAATAATGGGGATGAAGTTTCGGTTTATGGCGTACACCTCTGAAAGAGTTTTGAGTATGCGATCTTGACATTGAACAACATCAGTTACGTGCATGACGATATCACCAAGATCTTGTATATCACAATCGTGTAGATCTAGATCGTCCTCAATAGAATAGGTTGTAAATGCCGAAAATGACTTTCGGATTGTCCCAGGGGCAAGGTGTGCCCCCGAATGACTAATCGACGATTTTGAAAGAGGGGCACCAATAATGCCAAAACCTCTAATATCACTTCCATCCCACGCTTTAACAATATCGGAAAATCTCGTCACATTGCGATCAACAAAAGGAGAACCTGCTGGCTTCAGATATTGATAGTTACTCACGGATTTCCACCCTTTCAGTAACAACCCTTCCATTTTTGATTACTTTATTTACATGATTAACCCCATAATGATATGGAATATATAAGTAGTTTGGAGCATCCCAGATCACAACATCCGCGTTTCGACCTACAGCTAACTGCCCTGATTGCTCTCCTCGGCCAATGGCATATGCTGCATTTACGGTAACCGCATTCCAAATCTCTTCAGGAGACATTTTTAACTGTAATGCGGCTATCGACATGATTAGTTGTAAATTTTCGGTTGGCGAACTTCCAGGATTAAAGTCGGTGGCTAAAGCGATTGCCACATCTCGTTCAATCATTTCCCTTGCTCTAGCAAAGGAGCTTTTTCCTAGATAAAATGTAGTTCCCGGTAATAATACGGCAATCGTTCCTGATTGGGCTAACTGTTGGATTCCTTCATCTGAGGCACCAACAAGATGGTCAGCAGAAATAGCACCTAGTGAAGCTGCCATTTCGGTTCCGCCAAGTGGATCAATTTCATCGGCATGTATCTTTAAGTCAAAGCCTTTCTCTTTAGCTTTTTGTAAATATCGACGCGACTGTTCGACTGTAAATACCCCAGTCTCTGTGAAAATGTCAACGAATTCAGCTAGTTGCTCTGCTTTAATTTCATCTAATAATGCCAGCATCTCTTCTAAAAATTGCTCTGGATCCTCTTTATGTGTTAAAGGAATCGCATGCGCTCCTAGAAAGGTTGAAACTAGATCGATTTGGTGGTTTTTTTGGAGTTCCTTCGCTACTCTTAACTGTTTCATTTCCGTTTCTCGGTCAAGACCATAGCCACTCTTTGCTTCAACTGTAGTCGTACCAAAGCTTAGCATTCGATCAAGGTGAAAACTAGCTTTTTCATATAGCTCCTCCATCGTCGCTTTTCTCGTTGCTTCAACGGTTGAAAGAATTCCACCACCACGTTTTAAAATTTCTAAATAAGGGACACCCTGTTGCTTTAACGCCATTTCATGCTCTCTCGAACCACCAAAGACAACGTGAGTGTGAGGGTCAACTAACCCAGGTGTTACTAACTTACCCTCACAATCTATAATCATAGTAGCCTCTACTTCGGCACAATCATTGCCGATAAAAGCTATTTTTCCATTAGTAATCCCAAGCACGCCACCTTCAATAACTTCAAGCTCTTGCATCGCCTTGCCAGATCGAGGGCCGGAAGACCGCATCGTTAATAATTGGCTGATATTTTTTAAAAGTAAATCTACATGTATAGTCATAGTTACCTCCGATCCATTGGTATCACAATATTTTTTTCTTTCGCTACCTCTTTGGCAAGTTCATAACCTGCATCTGCGTGTCGAATGACACCCATACCTGGGTCTGTGTTTAATACACGCTCAAGTCGTTGCCGAGCACGGTCACTTCCATCAGCGACAACAACCATTCCTGCATGAAGCGAATAACCCATTCCAACTCCGCCACCATGGTGAACAGATACCCAGCTTGCACCTGCAGATGTATTAACTAGAGCATTTAAAATAGCCCAATCTCCAACAGCATCACTTCCATCTAGCATCGCTTCTGTTTCACGATTTGGTGAAGCAACGGAGCCACAATCAAGGTGATCACGTCCAATTACGATCGGTGCTTTTAACTCGCCATTACGAACTAGTTCATTCATGGCAAGCCCCATTTTTACTCTCTCACCATAACCTAACCAGCAAATTCGAGACGGTAAACCTTGGAAAGCAACTTTCTCCTGAGCCATGTCAATCCAACGGCATAGAGCTTCGTTTTCTGGGAACAATTCTTTAATTAACCGATCTGTCCGATAAATATCTTCTGGGTCACCGGATAAAGCTACCCAACGAAACGGTCCCTTCCCTTCACAAAATAGTGGACGAATATAGGCAGGAACAAAACCAGGAAAGTCAAAAGCATTTTCTAGCCCTTCATCTTTGGCGACTTGGCGAATATTGTTTCCATAGTCAAAAACAATCGAGCCTCTCTTTTGGAACTGAAGCATTGCTTCGACATGGGTTTTCATGCTTTGATTGGCGAGTTGGACATAAAGCTCTGGATTGCTCAATCGCAATTGATCGGCTTCATCAACTGTATACCCTACTGGAATGTAACCATTTAACGGGTCATGAGCAGATGTTTGATCTGTGACGATATCAATTTTTATGTTACGAGCTAATATTTGATGATGAACTTCTGCGGCATTTCCGACAAGACCAACCGAAAGCGGTATCCCACTTTGTTTTGCTTGAAGCACCCACTCAAGTGCTTCGTCTAATGAACTCGTCATCCGATCGCAATAGTTCGTATCAAGTCTTTTTTGAATTCGAGTAGCATCAACATCTACAGCAAGAACAACACCATCATTCATTGTTACTGCTAGAGTTTGCGCGCCGCCCATGCCACCGAGGCCAGCTGTTAATGTCAGCGTCCCTCTTAAACTATTGTTGTAATGTTTTTTTGCGATTGCCGCAAACGTCTCATAAGTTCCTTGTAAAATACCTTGGGTTCCAATATAAATCCAGCTTCCAGCGGTCATTTGCCCGTACATCATCAACCCTTGTTTTTCAAGGTGATTGAAGTGCTCCCAATTGGCCCATTTCGGTACTAAGACTGAGTTTGATAACAACACTCTTGGTGCTTGTTCGTGGGTACGAAAACGCCCAACAGGTTTTCCAGATTGAATTAACAAAGTCTCGTTGTCTTCTAAACTTTTTAACTGACAAACGATCGCATCAAAGGACTCCCAGTTTCGTGCCGCCTTTCCTATACCACCATAAACAATTAAATCTTCTGGCTTCTCGGCCACGTCTGGGTCAAGATTATTACAAAGCATCCTTAGAACTGCTTCTTGCTCCCAGCCCTTACACTGCAACTCTACTCCTCGGTTTGCTCTTATGACGCGTTTCTTTGTTTCTGTCATTTTTCATCACTCCTTTAGTTGTTAGTAATTATTTCAAAATTTTCTAAGATACAAGACTCTTCTTTTAACCATTTATTTAATGCTTCAATATCTTTTGCAAAAACTCGATCCGCTTTAATTGATGGGACAATTTTTCGAGCACCATCATAGAATTCTTTCGTCATTGACGCCATTCTTTCTATTCCTCTAATTTCACAGGCTTGCAGCGCACAAATCGCTTCAATAGCTAGGACACGACGAACATTCGTTATAATCTGGTAGGCGTGTCGAGAACCAATTGTTCCCATACTGACATGGTCTTCCTGGTTTGCAGATGAAGGAATTGAATCAACGCTTGCAGGATGAGCCAATGTTTTATTTTCAGAAACTAGTGAAGCGGCAACGTATTGCATGATCATTGCTCCTGATTGTAAGCCAGGCTCAGGACTTAAAAAGGCTGGTAAGTCATTTAACTGTGGATTCACTAGTCTTTCAATCCGGCGCTCGGAAATATTAGCAAGTTCGGCCATCGCAATTTTTAAGAAATCCATTGCAAAGGCAATCGGCTGACCGTGAAAATTGCCCCCCGAAATGACCTTATCCCCATTTTCAAAAATTAACGGATTATCTGTGGCGGCATTCATTTCGATAAGTAACTTTTCTTTAACGTAATTTAATGTTTGCCAAGTTGCTCCGTGAACTTGAGGAATGCAACGTAGCGAGTAGGCGTCTTGAACGCGGATCTCTCCTTGTTTCGTTGTCAACTTACTGTCTGCTAAGTAAGTTCGGATTCGCTTTGCTACGTCAACTTGTTCCTGATAACCACGAGCCAAATGGATATTTTCATCGAAGGCATCAATAATTCCTTGTAAGCCTTCCATTGTTAGTGAGGCGATTAGTTCTGCTTGATGGGCGATTTTCTCTGCTTCGAGATAAGCTACGACCCCCATCGCCGTCATCGCTTGCGTTCCATTAATGAGTGCGAGTCCTTCTTTAGCCGTTAAAGTAATTGGGAAAATCCCCTCATTTGTTAATGCCTTCATCGCTGTTGTTTTTTCACCTTTGTAAATAACTTCTCCTTCTCCAATCAAAGCGAGGGCGAGATGCGATAACGGAGCAAGGTCGCCACTAGCACCGAGGGAACCCTGCTGGGGAATGATTGGATGAATTTGAGCATTCGCTAACTTTAATAGCTGCTCAATAACAACTGGACGAACACCTGAAAAGCCCTTTAGTAATGCATTTGCTCGAAGAATAATCATCGCTCTAGAGACAACTTCAGGAAACGGATCGCCAACGCCGCAAGCATGTGAATAAATTAAATTTAGTTGGAGTGATTCCACATGTTTCTTATCAATATAGACATCGCTAAATTTACCAAAACCCGTAGTAATTCCGTAGACAATTTTTTCATCATCAACGATTTTTTCGACCGCTTTACGGCTTGCGATTACTCTTTCAATACTCTCAGTCGATGCTGTGACTTCTTCGCCGTGAAAGAGAATTTTATTTATTTCCGAAAATGTTAACGTTTGCCCTGTTAATGTGATCAAGACCCTTCTCCCCTTTACTAAACTAAAGTGACAATAGAAAAGGGGCTATATCAAGGAAATCACGTTGATTTCACTGATATAGCCCCCTAAATAACTAATTTACTATGGGCATTATATAAAGTTTTGGAACTTAAGACTATTTAAGTTTACTTACCCGCTCAACCGGAAAATCTCCTTATACAGGGCGACGCATATGATCTAAATATGATTTATCCCTAAACCGATCGTTTCATGCTCGGAGCCTTTGACAGGTGCCCCAATCGTTCCGTAAAGGCAGACCGCTAACCAATCGCCTTCAGCTTCATTTTCATAAGGATTGCCACGAAGGATTGAGAAGCTCAAACCTACAGTACGTAAAACAGAGCCGATTTGCACTTGTCCTCTTGTAACACCACTTAAAGCCTCCATAATAGCGTGGTATAAAGCGTGTGACTCACGGTAAACATCGCTTTTGATAACCCCATTTTTCTTGGCTGCCGTTTCGATGGCTGCGACAACTTTGTTCGCTTCCATAGAACCAACCTTTCCAGTGCAACTTCTCCAGCCTAGTTCACTTATAAACTTCTGTTGCTCAGCTTGATCTTGTTCACTAAGGATAAGCAAGATCGCTAATCGCCCTATGCGGCGATCTTTACTAAATGATGTCATATTAACAACTCTCTCATTAGTCTAAATTGTCTAATCAACTAAAATACTAATACTTAAATTGTAAGCGCTTAAAAGTTGGAAGTCAATGAATATTCATACAATTATAGAAAATGAGAGGAATCATACTATATTTTTGTATTAGGTAGGTTACTTTCGCTTAATTTTACTATGACAATATTGTTGACAATTTCATTGTTATCACTGGTTCACATGCATTTTCTCGGCCCGGCAATAAATTTTAAAGTCTAGCCGATTTCGCCTCTAGTAAGATCAATTTGCAGGACACCAAATCCTAATATCTGGTATATTCGGTCCGCTAAGCTGTCTTTCAAGGACATCAAATCCTAATATCTGGTATACCCGGTCCACTATGCTGTCTTTCAAGGACACCAAATCCTAATTTCTGGAATATCCTTTCCGGTAAGCTATCTTTCAAGGACACTATATCCTAATATCTGGTATATTCAGTCCACTATGCTGTCTTTCAAGGACACTATATCCTAATATCTGGTATATTCAGTCCACTATGCTGTCTTTCAAGGACACTATATCCTAATATCTGGAATATCTAGTCCACTAAGTTGTCTTTCAAGGACATTAATTCCTAATATCTGGAATATTCGGTCCGCTAAGCTTTCCTTCAAGGACACTAAACCCTAATTTCTGGAATATTCGGTCCGCTAAGCTTTCCTTCAAGGACACTAAACCCTAATTTCTGGAATATTAAGTCCACTATGCTGTCTTTCAAGGACACTAGATCCTAATATCTGGAATATCCGGTCCGCTATGCTGTCTTTCAAGGACACCACATCCTAATATCTGGTATATCCAGTCCACTAAGTTGTCTTTTAAGGACATTAATCCCTAATATCTGGAATATCCGGTCCACTATGCTGTCTTTCAAGGACACCACATCCTAATTTCTGGAATATCCGGTCCGCTAAACTGTCTTTCAAGGACACTATAACCTAATATCTGGTATATCCTGTCCGCTAAGCTGTCTTTCAAGGACGCGAAATCCTAATTTCTGGAATACCTGGTCCACTATGCGGTCTTTCAAGGACACTAAATCCTAATATCTGGAATATCCGGTCCAGTGGAACTAATTTAATATTCTCCTCCCCATAGACTCACTCTACCTACATCAAAAATGACATTCCAGTATACAAAACTACCGAAATTCCTGCGGCAATTAGGGCTGGTTTCAATTTAAAACGAGCGTAATCCATCACGGACAACCCTAATATTTTTGCAATTGTGTTTGTATCATCGCTAAGAGGGGAGGCAAATGCGCCAAATGATCCGCTCGCAAAGACTGCACCAATAATAAGTGGTAGTGAAACATCACCAGCTAACGAAAGAGATACACCTAGTGGCATGAGTATCCCCCACGTTCCCCATGCTGAACCAATAAAATAAGAGACGAGGGCCCCAAATGCAAACATTAATGGTGTAATAAACATTGTTGGAATCCAATTTGTATGGGCTGTAACAAAGCCTGTGAAACCCAAATCATCAGTTACAGATGACAAGCCCCAGACAACTGATAGTAGCACAATTACTGACATTAAATCGTTTCCACCTGTAATAAAACTATTGATTAAACCTGATAATGTAAATTTTTGAAAAAGAAAAAAGGCAATCGAGAGAAAAACGGTAATCAATAATGCAACAACCATTGCTTGAAGAACATTCGCATTAATAAACGCTTCAAAAAAAGAGTACCCTTGTAGCGCTCCGTCCCACCAAGTTAAAAATAACGTCAAACCGATTACAATCACGATCGGCACGAGTAAATTCCATGGCTTTATCGGAAGATCTTTGGAAACGGCCGGATGACAGTCATGCCAATCTTCTTGGTCCTCTCCGTCGATCATCGTTGGCTCGTCTGTATGTGAAGGATGAAAAAAACTCAAATAAATACCCACTAAAATGATCGTAATCGCAAAAAAGTTAAACGGAATACTTTGAATAAATAACGAGTAAGGCTCAAACTGGCCTCCGACATTTTCTACTGAAATTTGAATGACCGATACCATATAACCAACAAAAGCAGTAGCAACAGGGATCAAAACAATCAGTGGCGTTGCTGTAGACTCAATGACAAAACCGAGTTCTTTCGTAGACATCGGCACTTTTTTCAATAACGCCTTCATAATCGGCGTAATCGTTACAAAGCGAAAGGTCGGCGCAATAAAAGTTCCGATCGTAGAAATGTAAGTAATCGTAAGCGCTTGTTTTTTTGTTGTAATTTTTTCAGCAGCTTTTTCAACAAATCCCTTAATTCCTCCTGTTGCCTTAATCATGCCGACTAAACCGGCAAACGAATAAAGAAAAACAACAATCTTAATATTATTTTCATCAATAAGAGCTTGAACAACATATAAAAGAAATGTTTGCATTCCGCCGAGCAATGTAGGCGATAGTAAATAGCATCCCATTAACAATCCAGCAATCAAGCCTGGCAGAACTTCTTTTGTAAAAATTGCAATTGGAATGACTACTAAAAAAGGAATAATGGATAACCAACTTGCTTCCATACCAAATCCTCCTAATTAATACATGATTTGCTTAGCATGTGAATACGGAGGGATATTATGTATTGTCATTTGAGGAGAGTCACTAAATAAGCATCATTAAATGAAATCCGACTGAGATTCCCTAATATGAGTCTCTAAATGGAATCCGACTGAGATTCCCTAATATGAATCTCTAAATGGAATGCGACTGAGATCCCCTAATATGAATCTCTAAATGGCATGCGACTGTAATTCCCTAATTATTAATCTCTAAATGGAATGCGACTGTGAATCCCTAATTATGAATCTCTAAATGTGATCGACTGTAATTCCCTAATATATAAATGAATACGGTATCTAAATTGGTGGGCGGTATCCATCTGCTAGTTACGATAAATTAATGGCAAACGTAACAGTGCGAGCACCTTTTTATGGTTATGAAACAATTTCCTGGAGAAGCGACAAAGAGTCTGTTCAAGCTTACTTCACTTCTACAATAAAAAAATAGTAGTACAAACCATGGCCTTGGTCTGTACTACTAATGTTAGTATGTTTGTTATTTCAATAACTTCCTTACTTTTTTAACCATTAACGGATTAGTCTTTAAAGGTTCTAAATCTGGATCTGTTTCGGCTAAGTTGCGGTAATAGCGATCTTCAAATTCATTTGTTATAGCAAATTGAAGGTGTTCAAAGGCTTCATCAACATGGCCAATAACGGACAAGAAACATGCTTTATTGTAATGCCCATTTACGTTGTCCTCATCTAAATCTAGTAACTGATCCGTATAGTGCAAGGCTTCTTCTGTTCTGCCTTGTAGATGAACAGCAATGCTGAGTTGCGTGTAGGCGTCAATATACTCAGGATCAACTTGAATTGCTTTATCTGCCCATTCTTCCATCTTCTCATAGTCACCAAGTTGTTGATACAAACAACTTTTCAAATAATATGGGTTGCAAAGATGTGGATCATTTTCAATTGCTTGTTCTAGATGATAAATAGATTTTTCAAATTTTCCGAGATTTAAATAAAATTGTCCTAGATTGTTGTGTATCGCTGCAAGTTCTTTTCCTTCTGCAAGGCAGCGAGTTAAAAGATCAATTGCCTGTTCATACAACTCAGTATTTGAAGAATCCCAATGTTCCAGCGTAAAATAGCCAAGGTAAAACGCGAGATCAAAATTCCAACCTTTTTGAAGATAATGCTGCAGCTCGTCTTTGGCAACCACAATACCACCACCATGCTGACAGTGGTACTCACAAAGCCAATTAATTCCAACGCCATTGTTTGGATTGAGCTCATATGACAATTTAAATAATTCAATGATCTTGGGCTCTAGGAGCTTAATCTGCTTTTTTGTTATAAACGATTTAAACAGTGCCTTTGAAGTAGCTATTTCATCTTTGATCGCAGCTAAAAAGCGAACCAACGCATTTGCTGCATGCATCATTACGATACTTTTATCTTCATCTGTCAGCTGTAAATCGATTAACAATTCCTTACAGATACTAACTTTTCTACTGTCAATGACCGAACCCAATAAAATATTGTATAAATGCTCGTTCTCTAAATCCGCTTGGATGAGCTCTAAACAGAGTTCGATCGCTTGCTCATAGCGTTCTTGTTTGAAGCAGACATTCGCATAATGCTGAAGTAATCCTTCTTGTTTGGGATCAATCGCTAAAGCCTCTTCGATTAAAACAGCTTCGCGGTTTAGGTCCTCTTGCACCTCTGCTATAAACGCTAATGTTTGTAATCGCCAAACTTCTTCTACTTCCCCTTGAATGGTTTCTAAATATTCCTCGACGTCACTTAACTTGCCCACTTGATCAGATGACTCCAAGAAATATTCAATATCCAAATCATCTGGACATTGTTTAAACGCTAAAAAGAGATAATAATGCTCTTTCTCAGGATTATTAGCCACTTGCTCTATGTACGCTAAGCGCATATAGGCAACCGTGAAAGCTTCGTCAACTTCTAAGCATTTTTGATAAAAAGGCTTTGCTGTTTCGTAATTTTCTTGATTGAAGCTCAATTCACCGAGTCGATACAAAGGGAACGTACTTCCTTGATCATGTAACGCTTTACGATACCAATTTTCAGCTACGTCTAATTGTCCGTCAGTTTCATATAAACATCCAATGTAGCAGATTAGATTTGTGTCGCCAGGATACTCAGTTTCTAACTGGCTTTCTAAAAACAGCCGCCCTCTCTCGTTGAACGCAGTGTTCTCTACTAAATTCACATAAAGATTCCAACTGTATTCAAGGTTTGGTGGTGCCTGAGATAGTCCTGCCTCTAACCACTGTAGCGCCTGTTGTTCGTCTTCCTCGACTAAAGAATGGTGCATTAGCCATTCACCTGCATCTATGAGAAATACCGGATTTGTTAAAAACTTCTCCGTCTCCTCTTTCAAGAAACGAATAGCTACTTCAGCTCCTTCTAGCTCATTAACAACCTTCGTGTACTCTAAAATTGGTGCTGCCTCGTCTCGATGATGTTCAATGACTTTTTGATAACAAGCTTTCGCCTCATTAAACCTATCTTGAGCAATATAAAAATCACCAAGTGTCATTAATAACGAAAAATCTGTCTCATTTGAATTGCTCAACCCTTCGTTAATTTCAGCAATCGCTTTTTCATAGTCATCATAGGTATACGCATAAATACTAGCAATCTCGACGTAAGGAAAAGGGATATGTGGGTCTAATTGTTTCGCAACTTGAAACCCTCTTAACGCCTGATGAATCCTTCCTAATTTTTCTTCACACCGAGCCCGCTCATACCAAGCATGGCCATGTCGTTTTTCTTCTTTTAACAACTCACTATATAAGTTCATAGCTTCCTGATACTGTTCTTCGCTAAATAAAATATATCCATAATTCATCCGATTCCAAATATCATGCCGGTTTATATCAAGTGAAATCTCAGAGTAAAGTATTGCTTTCTCTGTATCGCCTCCATAATAAGAACAAAGCGACAAGTACGACCACGTATCGTAGTGATCATTCTCAACCTTCAATGCTTCGTAAAAATGCGCACTTGCTTCTGAATACTCTTCGTGATCATATGCCATTCTTCCTAGTAAAAAATGATACAAGTGGACGTGCTTATTTTTCACGTCAGACAGAATTGCTTTCGCCCCATCATAGTTATTCGCGCGAGCATAAGCATAGGCAATAATTAACTTGAAGTAGTCTGAATCAGGTTGAATTTCTAAAATTTTCTGAGATGTTTTCATTAACAGATCTATGTCAAAATCTTTTTTCGAATAGAACTTCACGACGTAAGACATCGCGTATAATGATTGCTCGTTTTCGGCGAACGCTTCAAATTCTTTTACAGTAGTCACTTCATTTATCTCGAAGCGATCTGAAAACTCATATATTTTTTGAACAAGTTCATCCTCTGCTCTGTTTAGCGATGAGAGCTTCATTTCTTCCTCATTAGGAATAATCGCGATCGATAAACATTGATTATTCCCATAATGTTTTTCAAATTCAGAATAGGTAATTGCAAATGGTTCAGGGAAATTAGGATCTTGAAGATAAAATGCCTTCAGATTATCATCATAGCCCTTCACTAATTGAACGTGAGATGAATTTGGGTAATCTAGACAGACGATAATAGAAACCCCACTATCGGTCAGTGATTGATAATTCTCAACTGTGCCAAAAAAGTACTGAGCCGTCATCTGTAATTTTTTTAAATACTCGATAGCAACCGATAGTCTTGAACCATTAATCCGAAAAATCGAGTCAGCTATTACTTCTTGATCCTTGACGATCCCGTATCTAGCTAAAAGCATTGAAATAGTTGCTGGAACACAAAAGTTATATTTTTGAACAACTACATTTGTCGGTAACAGAACGATCTTATTTTGATCATACGTGTCACAAACTTGGTATGCGTGCTTAAAAAGTTGCGGCTGCTTCGAAACAATCTCTTCGAACGCTTGATAATCTCCTTTATGATAATAAATTTGCGCTCTCGCATACTGAAAATAATGTCTGTAATCATGAAACGGAGTTGTCTGTTCAAGTTGAGAAATTTCATGTAAAAACTCGTCTTTTTTCTCTAACTCTTTTAACCTTTTAGCCTTCTCCAAACGTAACGGTAAATAATATGGAACATGGGAGATCCCTTTTTCAATTATTTCAAGTGCCTCTTCAGTCTTCCCTTCAGACAAATAAAGAGCCTGTAGTAAGCTGTAGCAGTATTGAGGTTTCGGATCCTCTTCAATTCCTTGTAAAAAATACTGTTTAGCGGTCTCCCATTCACCTTTTTGATAGTAATAGGAACCCCAGCGGTCAAACAATGGTTCAGTGGCAATTTCTTCTAGCAACTTCATATATTGAAACGCTTCACCAAAGCGTTTCATCTCCATTAACGCATGGGCAAGTGCCCAATATGCTCGTTCTAATACTTTTTTATCTAACGACGATTGTCGGGTTTTAATCATTTCTTTTAACTGTTCATCGGCTTCTAGGAATTTCCCGGAATAATTTAGCTCATGACATTGTAATACCTGTGTAAATGTACTTTTGGTGTAACGGTTTACCATTTTCACTAGTAAACTACTATATCTACTCATTAAGCTAGCATCTAACAAGCGAAGCAAAGGTAGCAAATCCTCTTCCTTAATTGACTTTGCCAGTTGTTTTAGTTGGGAATAGGATTGAATTTCCAACACTTTTTGGTTAGCTAACAAGAGTGCGCGATCGTATTTAATTTCTTTACTAAGGGAGACGATTTCATCTATAGCTATACTTAGTTTTTCAGTCATCGTAATGTTAGCTCCTTTAACTTCATTTTCATATAACAAATATAGCATGTTTACAAACTTTATATTAGACCATTATATGGTGATTTTTTTCCTTCAGACCAAATACTATAGGCGCTTATATAAGCCGTGATAACGGCAAGCAAAGAGGCTGGGACAAAAGTGTCTGACACAACAAGGATCCTACTAAATATAGACGTACAGATGTATCATATGTCTATATTAGGTGCCTGGCGTTGTCTACCCTGTAAATAGCATCTACAGGAAAGTTCACTTTCTTCGACTGGATGTTTCGTGTCGATCATATTTACATCCGTGTTGGTGAAAGTGAACTTTCATTGTTGTCTACCCTGTAAATAGCATCTACAGGAAAGTTCACTTTCTTCGACTGGATGTTTTGTGTCGATCATATTTACATCCGTGTTGGTGAAAGTGAACTTTCATTGGTGTCAGAAACTTTGTTATGTCTCAGCCTCTTTATCGCTACCCTTTTTTTGCTTCATTAGCTAGTCGTTTGAAGGACTTTACTTTCCCATGAGGATTTTGCGCTTCTTTGCGTGCTCGAAATTGGCGATCCTCTTGTGACTTCGATTGTGTCATTGATTACCCACCTTACTTTAATTTGATTTTTCGGAACTGCATCTTATTTTTCCGAAATGCAATTCATACTATCCAAACATTTATTTACAATTTCAGGAGACTTTTATGGACTTCTGTTCATACTAAAGTAGAGGTGATTACTATGATTAAAACTAACCAATTCATTGATCTGATCAGTAAACACGCTATTCGTTTTACTGACATAAATGATTTACAACCATTAATAAACAAAGCAAGCACTGCAAAATATGTTTTACTTGGCGAAGCAAGTCATGGGACGAGTGAGTATTACACAATACGTACCGAAATGACGAAAAAATTGATTAAAGAGCATGGTTTTTCGTTTATTGCAGTTGAGGGAGATTGGCCTGCTTGTTATGAAGTAAATCGCTACATAAAAGGTATGACATCAGAGTATTCGAGTGCTGTAGAAGTTTTAAAAAAATCATTTAACCGTTGGCCAAGTTGGATGTGGGCAAATCAAGAGATGGTTGACCTTATTGAATGGCTCCGTTCATACAACGAAAAATTAGAAGGAGATAAAGTTGGTTTTTATGGACTTGATGTCTATAGTTTATGGGAGTCGATGGAAGCAATTGTCGACTATTTAGAAAAGATAAAGTCACCCAACCTTGCAAAAGCATTGAATGCAATTGAGTGCTTTGAACCGTTTCAACGGAAGCCAGAGCAGTATGGAATTTCTGCAGCTTTTTACGGAGAAGATTGTATGAGTGAAATTCTCGAACTATTGCAGACCATCCAACACAATAAAAAAACTTATGATGAAGATCCTGAAGCTTCACTTAACTTAAAAATTAATGCGATTGCTGCAAGTAACGCTGAGCACTATTATCATACGATGGTAACAAATCATAACGAGTCTTGGAATATCCGTGATCGTCACATGACTGAGGTATTGCACTATATTGGAAATCATTATGGGACAGACGTAAAAGGCATTGTTTGGGAGCATAACACCCATATCGGTGATGCTAGGGCGACCGATATGGCTAGTGAAGGGATGGTAAATGTAGGGCAGCTTACCCGAGAGCAATATGGTGAAAAAGACATTTATGCAATTGGCTTTGGTACCTACAAAGGAACGGTTATCGCTGCCGACAAATGGGGGGCAAAAGCAGAAGTTATGTCTATTCCAAATGGCGCACCTGGTAGTTGGGAAGAAGTGGTTCATAAAGCAGGAGCTTTTAATAAATATTTCATGTTTACTGAAGAAAACAAAAACTACTTTAATGAAATACTCGGTCACCGTGCGATTGGTGTTGTGTATCATCCACAGTATGAACACCATGGTAACTACGTACCCTCCCGAGTCTCAGATCGATATGACGGATATATTCATGTAGAGGAAACGAAAGCATTAACACCTTTATAACTTGAATCAAAAACTATAAATAGAATAGACAATGTGATTCCGATACGAAAAGAGCTTGGATTGAAATTAAACTTACCTCGTCTAGGAGAGTGCGTGTCACAAAAGAGGCATTGCATTGCTCACAAGCTCTTTCAATTAAAATTAATCAAACGTTTAATTAACTATTTTTCGCTATTTTTATACAACATTCATGATCACCCGATCTCAACCCTGAATGAATATTTCAGCCGACTTCTAAAAAACGTATTATTAATTTTCATTTCATAGTCCCATAATAATTTTGTATTTATATTGCTATCTAACATTTTCTTTTACTCCTTTGGGAAAAATAGGCGAAAGCTTTGCTAAAGGAGATTAACCATGCTAGAAACGGTAAAGGACTTATATCTTGTATTTGGTAGAATTATTACTATCCTTCCATTATTGTTATTAATCACTATTTTTATGGGTAAGCGTGCGATTGGAGAATTACCTATTTTTGATTTTTTAATCATTGTTACGTTAGGCGCTGTAGTAGGTGCTGACATTGCCGATCCAAATATTCATCATTTCCCAACTGCTGCAGCAATCGTCTTTATTGGCCTTTTCCAGAGAGTTGTTGCTAAATGGAAAATATCTAATCGGAAATTTGGGAGATTAATTACGTTTGAACCAACAGTTGTTGTTCAAGATGGAAAATTTCTAGATAAAAATCTAAGGAAAAATCGGTATTCAATCGATAATATACTGCAAATGCTTAGGGAAAAGGACATTTTCGATCTTAACGAAGTAGAAACTGCGATCCTTGAAGCCAATGGTTCTTTGAGTGTGTTAAAAAAGCCAAATAAGAAACCTGTAACTCCAGAAAATCTAAATATCGTTAATACAAACTCTGTCATTACCTTCCCGGTTATTATGGAAGGGACCGTTTACACCAAAGTGTTACTAGACTTCCATTTAACTGAAAAATGGCTACACGAGCAACTAATGAAGCAAGGAATTACCGACCTCAAAGACGTCTTTTTCGCTTCAATAAACCACAATCTCGAATTACATGTTTCCTTAAAGGATGATCGAAAAATTATCGTTCCTCCGATCCTACACTAGAAGCTAGACAATGCCCTAGCTTCTTATTCTGCCTCCTTTTTCGACCTAAGGAGAAAAAGTGAAGTTATAATTCCAAGCAAGCTGATAAGAATGTAGATGAGGAAGTTTTCTATACCAGCCAATGATCCTCCACTTTCAGTCCATGGGTATTGAAACACTGATAATTGATCTTCTAAATAAAACGCCCGGTATAAGAAAATTAAACTGACAACGTGGAATGAAACTGAGAGTAAGAAAACAGCAACCCCTTTAAAAATTAGTAACCCGGCTATCGTTAGCGGAAATATTGCTATAACGGTTAGTAAGCCTAGCTTCATGGCTGTGGTGTGATGCTGTATATGCAAGAAATCTAGTGGCATAACAAAGAAGAGATATATGGTGAGACTGAAGAGGAACGCAATTCCAAATACAATACTGTTTTGCACAATTTTTCACTCCTCTCTTTTCAGGAGATAAATTGATTTATTGTTAGTACAATATATGGACAAAATTAGTGTCTTGCGCCAATATAAATTAAATATTCAGAAAAATAAACAAAAAGAGTGACTGCTTATGTTGCAATCACTTCTTTAAAATCCTTTTATCGTTTTCTAAATTTGTTTACTTCTTAATTGCCCACAGGCCGCATCAATATCGGTACCATGCTCTTTGCGAATACTAGCATTAATACCTTTTTCCCTTAACACTGTGTAAAAAGCAAATACGTCATCTCGCTCACTTCTTTGATATTGATCATGCTCATCAACTGGATTGTACGGGATTAGGTTTACCGATACCTTTTTCCCACGAGAGCCAATGAGTTCTGCGAGTTCAAGGGCTTGCTCTTTTTGATCATTTATTCCTCGTAGTAAGATATATTCTAACATGACGCGTCGATTTGTTTTTTCTATATAGTAATCCATTGCTCCCATTAATTTTTCTAATGGAATAGCACGGTTAATCTTCATGATTTTTGTTCGAAGTTCATTGGTGGGGGCATGTAAAGATATTGCTAAATGAACTTGTAAATTTAAATCCGCAAACTCGTAGATTTTTTCAGAAAGACCGCTCGTCGATACGGTGATATTCTTTGGTGCGAGCTCTAAGCCTTTTTGATCTTTAATAACTTCAATAAAATTTACCATGTTCTCAAAGTTATCAAATGGCTCTCCAATTCCCATGACAACAACGTGAGTGACTGTTTGGCCTTGTTCAAATTGATCAAGATGATGTTGGACCTTCATTATTTGTTCGACAATTTCACCACTTGTTAAATCACGCGTTTTTGTTAACAATCCACTCGCGCAAAAGCTACAACCAATGTTACACCCTACTTGTGTTGTCACACAAACTGATACCCCGTACCTTTGTCTCATTAACACTGTCTCTATAAGGTTGCCGTCCTCGAGCTTAAATAAAAACTTAATTGTCCCGTCCGATGCTTCTTGTTTAATATGTTCGTTCATCGTTTGAATTACAAAATTCTCCGATAGTAGTTCAATACATTCTTTTTGAACATTGACCATTTCCGTAAAATCCTTTACCCGCTTTCGGTAAAGCCAGTCCCACACTTGTAAGGCTCGAGACTTTTTGTAGCCATGCTGAATTATCCAGGCTGTCAACTGCTCTATTGTCAATCCATAAATGGATGGTTTAATCATTGCTTACCCTCTTTTCAAGATGTTAATGGCTATTGTAATTAGTTCAGATTCTACCCTATTCTACTGAAAAGAATTACAACAAGCAAACGGTATGCAATAATAATTATTCTTTTTTCAATATTTGGTCGACCATAGTTCTCATCGAGAATATCACTGTTCGTTTATATCGAATGGCTAATATTAAAACCTTTATTTGTTGCATCCGGCTTAATTTTTGAAAGCGGGGCTCTTGTTTTAAAAAAGCTCGAACGATGGACCAGCTTTTTAGGCCCATGGGGAAATCATCTAGAGGTTGTCTTTTACGAAAACGATTAAACCATGATTTAACTTCAGCGTAATTGCTATCATCAATAATACATGGTGCATATATGTTTTTTGTATACTTTTTTAAATACTCAAAACGATCAAGTCCGCTTAAGATCGTGTAACTGCCGTCTTTAGTATTTTTTTTTACAACTAAAATATTCATACAGTCCCACATTAATCGACGAAGTTTCCTTATGTGAGTTGTTACCTTTATTGACGGATCAGGCTTGATCTTACTCAAGGCAATATAATGGACTGTAAACCTCATTTACATCCTCTCCTCAAATCAATTTCATGTATAATACGTTACATTCATGACAGGAGCTTCGTAATTCTTTAGAGGAATTTAGTCTTCGTAATTAGAGTGTCTCTAAAATCTTATTCATACGTATCGGTAAATATTCCTCTCTTATGATTAACAAGAAGAAAAATAAACCCTTTGAATGAATATAACCAGAACTTTAATTTAGAAAATAACGATAAAAATGGCGACTCATCAACTGAGTCACCATCTTAATTATTTTCTAATAAACATCTGTGTCCAGTAATGCCCATTTTCATTGTATCCTACGCCAATATGAGTAAAGTCTGCACTTAAAATATTTTTTCGATGCCCTTCACTGTTCATCCATGATTGAACGACTTGTTCAGGGGTTCGTTGACCTTGGGCAATGTTTTCACCTGCAGATTTATAAGCTACTCCGTGGTCTCTGATCATATCAAAAGGTGACCCATGAGTTGGACTTGTATGAGAGAAGTAATTATTTTGTTGCATATCATCTGATTTCACTTTAGCAACATTACTTAATTGTGTATCAGCCTGATAATCAGGCAACCCATTTTTTCTTCTTTCAGCATTTGTTAATTCAATAACTTTTGCTGCTGCATTATTGATCCCCTCTGCAGCAGGAGTCGGCGCTTTTGGTTGTTGTTGCTCAGTCTGTGGCGTTTGAGGTGCTGGTGTTGGCGTTGCAACTTCTGGCTTCTCTACTGGTGCTTTTGGTTGCTGTTCTGGCACTTCTTGTTTTGGCGCTGGCTGAGCTTCTTGTTTTGGTGCTGGCACAGGTTGAGGTGCTGGCTGAGCTTTTTGTGGTGCTGCCTCAGGCTGAGGTGCCGCTGTCTCCTTCTGCTGAGGTGTCGGTGGTACTTGTCCAGTTTGTTGACCTGTACCATGTTTAACACTTACGCCGCCCTCTACGACAAACTTATACTTCGCTTGCTGAATTTGAATTGCCTTTGTATGAGGATATTTATCACTCGAAATATCCGTATTGGCATTCGAAATTGATCCGTACGGGTTGATTTGTGCGTCCATTTGGCCGCCACCCATCAGTTGTTCTTCTTCGTTCAAACGATACTCATCGAAGGTTTGAGTATCTCCAGTACCAAATCCACCATATGGCTCCATATTCCTCTCATCTTGGGCCTGATTAAAGTTACAGCCGACAACCGTTAGTAAAAGCAAACAGATTGTATAAAATTTTATTTGTTTTATTTTCATCATAGGGACTCCTTATATGTTATTTGTTTCTTTCCATCCTTATTTTTCTCCAATGTTTAAAAACTATAGCTACTAAATGATGAGAATACCTAGAGAATTTCTGGAAATATATAATCTTCAGAGTATATAGAAAGAAACAATTAAGCCCACTTTGGATGGTGTTCATTCCAAGTGGGCTTATAGGCTTAGCTATACAAGGTAAATTTACCTATATTGTCCATTGATTTTTATTTTTACACACTACTTATGTCTCAACTATTGTTTAACGCTTAATAACCCCTCTAAAAACTATACAGGAAATCGTATAGACCACTAAGCGCAACTACTTGTCCTAATGGCGAAAGCCTTAATAGAATTTCAAAAAAATAAGTTAGGAGAACCAATAATGATCAACTCAAATGTAACCTACATACCAAGACAACCTCTTGTTCCAAAAGCTAGTCAAATCCATGCTGGCACAGATCGCCGCCAGAGTCACCAAGTAGTTAATAGTACTAATGGATCTTCGAAAACAGAAAATCAGATCGCATTTTCCGATTTCCTTTCAGCTGCTTTAAATAGAAGAAAAAAAATGAACAAACGCGCATAGTGAATAATAATTTAATAAAAAAAAGAGGTCGTTCCAAAAGTGGCCACTCACCTCAAAGTGATACTATATTACAGGAATCGATGTTGGTACTCGATCTATTTATAGTAGAAGAGGTGACTGCTACCTTTACTTTTGGGGAGCCTCTTGTTTAGAAATATTTTAATCAACCTGCCTAATTTAAATATGCATTGTAAAATCTAGTCATTGCTACTGCAAAATCAGCACGGGTTATTGATTCGTCTGCTTTAAATGATGCTTCTATTGTTGGGTTTAAATCATACTTTCTCTGGACTACTGTAAAGTAGGCATTTATTATATTTAAATCTAACGCTAGTTGAACATAGCCTTTTAGGTCTTCTGAAATAAGGTGCTGGTCTACAAGAGGTACTCGTTCATCTCCATATTGCACAGTTACATCTCCTTTATGTTTTAACGCTTGATCTTGCAACCCTAAACTTTGTACAAGCGAATAAGCAAGCTCCTCACGGGAAACATCACCTTTAGAGTTAAATTTCCCTCCTTTAGAAAGCATAACACCGCTCGAGATTTGCTTACTATCACGTAGTGTTGCTCCCTTCGCAGTAACTGCCTTGATAAAAGGCAAGTCATCTCTTTTTACATCCTGAAAAGATACTTCATTTAGTGATTGACGAATACCAGCCCCCATTACAAGGTATTTGGCTAGATCCTTTCTTTCAAGCTTTGCATCTGGATTAAAATTCCCATTTGGTAACCCATCAAAAAGCCGCTCCTTAACTCCAAGTTTTATCGCCATTTCTGCATCGTGATTGGAGATATCTGCTAAACCAGAGAAATCACTTACAGTAGCAAAAGCTAATGTGCCCTTTACTTCCTCAGGAACACCTATCCCAATTGGATTAACTTCATTCCCCCGAAGACCACGAATTTCTGCTTTCCACGTTCCTGGTTGCGGACTATTTACAGATACCGTCCGAGTAGATTCCAATGTAAATAATAAGCTAATTCCTGAACTATACTCTGTGCCATCTGGTGCAATTAAGATAAGGTTAATTGGATTACCTGTCTCATCCATAATCCCTCCCCCATCAACTTGAGCAACGATCCCAGAAATGCCATCTTTCACTTCAAAGTTTGTATAATTACCTGATAGAGTAACTGGGTTGTAAGAGACAGTGAAATCACTTCTTTCGACGGCTACCTCAGCATTACTATTAAACTTTTGGTTACTATTTAAAGTAACTCCGTATTGGCCATTATAGAAGAAGATATCCTCTAACGCGGCAAAGGCATTTACATAACCTGCCCCTACTTCCCACTCCTCACGTCCAGGCATATTCGTTGCTGTTCTTTGCAGAATATCCTTTACTTCATCAGGTGATAGGCGCGGATTTGCTTCAAGCATTAAGGCGACAATTCCAGCAACATGTGGTGTTGCCATCGATGTACCGCTCATTGATGTGTAATATGGTAAGTAAGCTGGTTCAATTAGTTCTATATCTTTATCAGCTGAAAGTGCAGATAATGGTGCAACCACTCTCGTCGAAATGATATCTACCCCAGGAGCTGTTACAGTTGGTTCATCGCGCCAAGTCCATTCTTTACCATCCGCGATAAATGTACCACCCTTATCTTTTGTACCTCGAGAAGAGAAATTAGCTAATGTCCCATCCTTAACTCCAGCCGCTACAGATATAACCCACGGAGCTTTTGCATATGGGTTGTGGGTATTTTCAGATGGACCTTCATTTCCTGCTGCGAATAAAACAACAATACCACGGTCATATGCTTTCTTACTTGCAACGTTAATCGGATGGTCAGGGTTAAATTCTCCAGAAGATCCCCACGAGTTAGTAATTACGCGAATATCGTATTTCGCTTGATTTGTTATCGCATAATCAAATCCGCCGATACCATCTAATATAAATAATGCTCCTCCCGAACCATAGCCTATTAAGCTAGCTCCAGGTGCAACACCTTCGTATTTCCCTCCTGATTTCGCACCAGTCCCACCTACTGTCCCTGCTACATGTGTTCCGTGTCCTGAATTTGTATCAGTATTAATAATATTTTCAGTGTAAGTAATTGGCAGTACCCCACTTAGTGCATTTAAGTTTGTTGTTCCTAAAACATTTTGGACAAGGTTTTCACCAAACTTATGGTCATCATGTGTTCCATCGACGCCACTATCATTTATAACAACTCCTACTCCTCTCCCCGAAACTGGGAAGCCACCATTTTCTTTGCGAATTTCATCGTTTGTACGAACTTTATTAACACCGGTCAAATCTTTTGAATCAGCATTGAGAAATTCTAATTTTGTATTTAAATAGATTGAACGTACTTCATCACTTTTTGCTAATTGTTCGACTTGTTTCTTACTTGCAAGCACGCCGGCAATTGGAACACTTTTCATCAATAGTGCCTTGTTTATTTCTAGTTTCTCTAGCAAATTTATTTGTTTTGTACTCGGAGGACCATCCCCGTGAAAAGTGACAATTACATCTACCAATCCAACTTCTGTACTTAATACTTTTTCTAACTGTGGATCAATCGTCGTTTTTAAACTTCCAAGTGTTTTGTCAACGAGCCCACCGAGCGCATTTGTTTGAGTCGCCGTTAAGTTGACAAAAGGCGCAATGACAAGTATCGCGATAAGAAGTTTCAAAAAGTATCGTTTCATATATTCATCCCCTTAATAAATATTTTGTTACTATATTTATTATCTAAAATTCGAAGATTTCTGACTATTACACAAAGGTTGTAATCTAAATTGCATCAGTACTATTTCTTTTCGTACAAAAGGATTATTGTTGAGAAGTATAGGTACTATATGCTTGAGCTAGATTGTTAACGTCAATTCAGCTAAACCACTCTAAGATAATCATTTACTTATTTTATGTATAAGTAGGCACTCTGTAATGCCACTGACTCTCCAAACATGGTCAGCAGTCAAACCAACCCCTAAATGTCTCCAAGTAAAAAAAGCTTGAAATTCCTCTCAAGCTTTTTCAGTATTTAACATTTAGTTTTTTTTAAGACATTGTTACGGTTGTAAATATGTTGCATAATACCTTGTAACTGCTACTGCGAAATCTCCACGACTAATTGCTTCTTCTGGGTTAAAAACAGCTTGAACTGTTGGTTGGAGGTCAAACCTTCCCTGGCTGACATTAAAGGTTGCATTAAGGATATTTAAATCTAAGGCAAGTTGGACGTAGCCTCGCAAATCAGCAGGGATTCGCTCAGCATCTTCAACTTTCACTCGTTTATCGCCATATTGAACGGTAACATCACCTTGGTGACTTTGAGCTTGAGCTTGTAACCCTAAACTTTGGACTAATGAGTAAGCTAACTCTGCTCGTGTTACCGAATTGTTTGGATTAAAACTTCCGTTTGCCGATAATCGCATTACACCATCGTTCGTTTGATATACATCCTGCAAGGCAGCTCCTTTTGCAACAACAGCACTCACATAAGGATTAGCGATGTTCTCCGATAAACTTTGGCGGATACCTGTACCCATGACTAAGTATTGGGCCAATTCTGCTCTAGTTAATTTTTGATCTGGGCGGAACTTTCCGTTATGATATCCATCTAATAAACGGTGGGTAACACCTACTTTTATGGCTGCTGCTGCTGGGTGATTACCAATGTCATCAAGTCCCGAAAATTCACCGGCCTTTTTAAATGTTAACTCCCCAAGGATTGTCTCAGGTAGAGCGATCCCGTTTAATCCATCCACCTTTACAGTCCATTTTCCTGGTTTAGGAGCAGCTACTTGTACGGTTCGATTTGTAGTTAAAGTAAATAACAACGGAATTCCTGAACCATAAACATTTCCATCAGGATCAACTAACGATAACCTAACTGTGTTTCCCGTTTCATCCAGTAAGCCCTTTGCATTAATTCTTGCTACTAATTCTGTTAAGCCACTCGCTACATCAAATGTGAGACTTCCTCCTAATAATGGATTATAAGTAATCGTAAATGACTCTCTTGTTGTATCCATAGTCGCATTTGCATGGAATGTTTGATTCATATTTACTGTTTTACCGTATTCCTTACTAGTAAACGTTTGATCTACTGCTGCATAGGCGTTAATATAGCCAGCCCCAACTTCCCAAGCCTCATAACCTGGCATATTTGTTGCTGTTGACTCAATAATTTGCTTTACTTCTAATGGTGATAATTTTGGGTTTGCCTCAAGGATTAAAGCGACAATCCCGGCTACGTGAGGCGCTGCCATTGATGTCCCACTCATTGTTGTATAATAAGGAAGATACGCTAGATCAATTAATTCAGCATCCTTTGTTGCACCTAAAGCCATTGTTGGCGAGATAACACGAGTTGAAACAATATCTTGACCTGGTGCTGTAATCGTCGGTCTGTCTTCCCAGCGCCATTGTTCACCGTCAACAGTAACAATTCCACCTTTTCCTTTTAAGCCCCGAGATGAAAAGCTAGTTAGTTTCCCTTGCTTTGTACCTGCAGCAACTGTAATAACCCAAGGGGCTTTTTTATAATTTCCTGTAATTGTTGATTCACCTGGTCCTGAGTTCCCAGCAGAAAATACCGTTACAATTCCACGATCATAAAGCTTCTTTGTTGCAACGTTAACAGGATGGTTGGGATCAAAATCAGTTCCTGCATCACTTGTCGCTCCCCAGGAATTTGTAATGACACGAATGTTATATTTTAGTTGGTTTGTCAGTGCATAATCAAAACCACCTATTGTATCTAGGATAGCTACCCCAGCACCAGAGCCATATCCAATCAAACCGGCTCCTGGGGCAACACCTTCATATTTCCCTCCTGATTTAGCACCTGTTGCGCCAACAATTCCAGCAACATGAGTCCCATGACCTGAACTATTATCGGTATTTGGGACACCTTCTACATAAGTAATTGGCAAAAGACCAACTAAAGAATTTAAATTTGTAGATGCCAAGACATTTTGAACGAGATGATTCCCAAACTTATGATCATCATGAGTACCATCGACACCACTGTCATTGACAACAACTGTTACACCTTTTCCAGATACAGGAAGACCACCATTCAATTTTCTCATTTCATCATTTGTTCTTACTTTATCTACACCTGTTAAAGCTTTCGCTTCCGCGTTTTCAAATTCAACTTTACTATTGTAATACAAAGAACGAACATCCTTCTCTTGACTAAGTAATTCAATTTGTTCTTTCGTTGCTAAAACTCCAGCAATCGGAAAATTATTTAAAGTAACACCGGTTTCAATTCCAACCTTTCTTAATAGATTAAGATTTCCCTTCGATGGCGCACTATCTCCTGCAAATGTAACGAGGACTTCCACAGGTGATGTCACTTTTTCAAACACTTTTTTTAGTTCAACGTCAATTACCGCTCCTTGTTGTTGGCTTGCTGTTACCTCACGAGGTAAACTGTACGAGAATAACGATAAAACAACCATTAAAATTAATACTCTCGAAAAATACTTTTTCAATACGTTCTCCCCCTTCATAAAATCTGAATATTTTAAAAGTTAACTTAATTATCTCTTTTTATTTAAGACAAAACTATTACTCAGAAGTTATAAAAAAAAAGGCAGAAGTACTGTATTGTACTACTACCAAAGTATTATTCATTTCGGGTCGGAACTAGTTGATACTGGATTGCGTGAATAACTGCCTGAGATCTACTTTTAACATTTATCTTTTTAAAAATTTTACTTACATGGATTTTGACCGTCTTATCACTAATAAATAGATTTTTTGCTATTTCCTTATTGCTTAATCCTTGCACTAAGCAGGTAAGTACCTCTTTCTCTCGTTCTGTTAGTTCCGTTTCTTTCACCCCATTATTTTGCTGTTGATGAAACGTTAATAGCTTTTTCGTCATTGTAGGATGTATCACCGCTTCTCCTCTCATAACCGTTCTTACTGCTCCTACTACTTGTTCAGACGGCGCATCTTTAAGAAGATACCCATCAGCACCTTCTCTTATCGCTGACATAAAATACTCTTCATGACTGTGCATCGTTAAAATTAAAACTTTTATCTCTTTAAATTGCTCTTTTATTTGCCGAGTTAAAACTACACCATTCTGATCGGGCAAATTAATATCCATTAAAATTACATCTGGTTTTAACAATCCTACTTCTTTAATGGCCATTTCAGCTGATTCTGCTTCGCCTACGACAATTATATCCTCTTCCATCTCAAAAATACTTTTTAAACCGTCTCTTAATACCGTGTGGTCATCAATTAGCATGACTTTAATCAATGGAAAGCCCTCCTTTTAGTTCAACGTTTTGGTACTTGTAGCTTGATGTTCGTTCCCTCTCCATGACCACTTTCAATTTGTAAAGACGCCTCGATTTTTTTAGCTTCTTCATTCATACTAATAATTCCGAAATGAGAACCGTTACGTGCCTTAATCATTGCATCCATTAGAGAAAAACCTTTACCATTATCTTTGATCTTTAGAAGAACATGCTCGGTTTGGTAACTTAAATGAACTTCTACTTTTGAAGCTTTCGCATGTTTTATGACATTTTGTAAGCTTTCCTGCAAAGTATCGAACATTACTTTTTCGATTTCATTATCAAGAATGATCGGTTCTCCGTGTACATTGAAAGAAATAGGTAGACCATGCTCGTCCTCCAAAATCGAAATTCGCTTTTGAATTGCCTGTTCTAGGCTTACATGCTCAGTAGGGTATGGACGTAATGCATAAATGACTTCCCTTACTTCTTTTAAACTATGGCGAAGTTTTTCAAGGGTATCATCAATCATAACTGACGATTGTTTGGGGCTTAACTCTAACTTTCGTTTTACTGTTTCAAGTTTCATAATGCCACCAGCTAATGTTTGTGCAATACCATCATGGATTTCTCGAGCAATTCGATTCCTTTCCTCGAGCAAAACTCGTTTTTCTTGTTCAGAAATTAACAGCCTAGTTTTTACGACTACTGCTAGCTGATTGGCTAATGCCGATATGAGATTAATATCTTCCTCGTTAAAACTATATGTCCTACTTCTTGCCACAACAAGCATCCCTACAAGCTCTTTTTCAATAAATAATGGTGCATAGACAGATGCCTTTAACCCTCCTTCAATTAAATTCCTTGCTGGACCGATTTCTTTACGATGATCAGGAAAAACTGTTGTATTTAAGATCGTCTCGAAATTGGTGTTATCAAACTCACTTTGAATATCCTTGTCCACTCGCCCTTCAAGGAGGACTAACTTCCATTTATCTTTATCGTTGATCCAAAGCATCGTTGCTTCTACACCTAATAACTCTTCAACCCCGTACTGTAGGGAATGAACCCAATCTTTTGAAGGAAGTCGTTTATTTAATTGTTTTGTAATTGAGAATAGCGTCTTTAAACGATTTTTTTCCTTTCTTAATCGTGAATTACTAGCCCCTAATAAAGATAACCCGATCAGCGGTGAAAAAAAGAAAAAAAAGGAAAAACCATCAACAATGCCTCGGTTTTGCTCCCCGAGCACATATAGTAAAATGACGTAGCATAACGAAAAAAGGAAACTAAGAAACTCTGTAAATGTCTTTTTCTTCCATAACGTCATTGGATACGGTTGTGGTCTAATCAACAGAACAACATCTACTAATGTATTGTTAATCATGTAAAATAAAGTAGTTACAATGATAATCTCGATTAGAAAAGTATAGTTAGAGATTGTCACCATTGGAAAGATTGCAAAAAAAAGTAACATTAATCCCTTTGCAGATAAATAGCTTAGGACTAGTTGGGTCGGGTTAAACGCTAAAACCCTAAACGGGCGCTTATGAATTAAGTTAACAATTAAGACAATTAACGCATAAATACTAACTAATACAGGTAAACCGTAGACAAGATCAATTGTAAAAATAATCGGAAAACTTAAGGTAGTATAGCCTCTCCAAACTGGAAATGGATAGTATTCGGTAATTCCTAAAAAAGCAACTAGCAAGAAGAAAATAACAAAATGATCAGTCACCTTAAAATAATACATACTTATGATGACGGCTAAGAAACCTAATACTGAGACAGATGACATATAAATATTCGCTACTTGCTCTTTTTTCTGTAAATTAGCCTGAGTAATAGAACATCCCCCCTAGTTGAACTACTTTAATTATACAGAAAAGATTGAATATTATGAATGTATTTGCTCACTTTAACACACTAATATACGATTAAAATAAAAAACCGGCACTGGTCTAATGGGAAACCCACTAACCAATTGCCGGAAAACGATTTTTATCGTTTCTTTAATTTAACCTAAGTTTTCTATTAATTACAATTCATCATAGGATATATCCTCTTAGTACTTTTGTAGTATGAAAATCTAGCCCCATACTTTATTCGACGAATGAAGGTATCCATATTTTAAATGTCGTACCTTTTCCGATTTGGCTTTCAACTGTAATTTTACCCTCATGCAACTCGACTAATTTTTTAACAATGGCAAGACCAAGTCCAGTTCCTTTATTTTTCCGCGAACGACCACGGTCGACTTTATAAAACCGCTCCCAAATCAAATCTAGATCTAATTCTGAAATACCAATTCCGCTATCTTTGACTGATAATAAAAGATATTGTCCATCTTCCTCTGCAACAATGGTAATTTCACCTTCTTCAGTGAACTTAACTGCATTCTTTAAAATATTATTGATAATCTGCTCAAATCGTACAGGATCTGTATAGGCTTTAGGCAAAGGTTCCTTTGTGATTAAATTTATACTAACATTTTTTTCTGAAGCCTCTCTTTCAAACTTGAACTTTTCCTTTTCGAGAATCGGTAATGGGTCAATAAGATATTTTGTAAGTGTAATATCTTTGTTTTCCAACTTAATTAGATCCATCAAATCATCGACTAGACGATTCATATGAATCGTTTCGTCATACATGACATCATAGTATCTTTTTCTACCCTCTTCTTCTATTAGTCCATCTTGAAGAGCTTCTAAAAAACCTTGCATAGATGTTAAAGGAGTTCTTAACTCATGAGAAATATTCGCTAAAAAATCACTACGAATAGTATCAATTCTTTGGCGTTCGAAATCCGTTTTCTCTAGTTTTGTCGCCATCATATTAATTGTGTTAGCTAAATCTCCAATTTCATCTTCTGATTTAAGGTGAATACGTTCAACATAGTTACCCATTGCAACTTTTGCAGCTGCACGATCTATTTGTTGTAAAGGGCGAGAAATCGTCCAAGAGAGGTAAGAAACCATTGCTGCCGAAAATAAAATTCCAAAAAGAGCTGCCCAAAGGATCGTTTCCCTAATTTTCCCAACAAAAGTATTTAAGCCGATCAGGGGTGAGTGTAAAATGATACCACCATATACTTCATCCTCTTTCCCCCAGGGAACCACAACTGATAACATCGGTTCTGTTAATCCCTCAAAAGCTAGACGATTAACGGCATTCTCACCTCGAATTACTTTTTCTACAATTGAAGATGCTACCGATTTTCCAATTGAGACTTCATCTTTTGTAGATGTCGCAATTATTTTGCCATCTGCGTTAAAAACCCATAATCTCGCATCAAATGAATGATCAAGGAATTGTAATGTGTCTTGTTTTTCTTCATTGATAATGTTTGTTTCTTGAATATTAGCATTAACTGTTCGGCCTTGTCTGAGTAGCTCTTCTTGCTTCGTTTTATATATATAGCTATTCGCAAAATAAAACATTAGGGCTCCAACAATGCCAATCCCCACTACAATTGTAAGCATATAGCTTATAATGAGGCGTCGAAAAATACTTTTATTCGTACCTAACACTATACGTCCACCTCAAATTTGTACCCAACACCCCAAACTGTTTGAATACAATCTTTTTGTTTTAACTTTTGTCTTAACTTTTTAATATGGACATCTACTGTGCGGATATCTCCAATAAAATCGTAACCCCATACTTGTTCTAAAAGTTGTTCTCTAGTAAATACGTTTCCGGTTGATTTGGCTAAATGTACTAATAAGTCAAATTCTTTAGGTCGTAATATTATTTTTTCATCATTAAGTAGTACTTCTCTGCGATCAATATGAATGGAAAGTTCAGCAAACGTGAACGAGGTCTTCTCACTTTCATTACTACTAACTTTTGGTTGCATCCTCCGAAAAATTGCTTTTATGCGGGCAATTAATTCCCTAGGACTAAAGGGTTTCGTCACATAATCATCAGCACCCAGCTCTAAACCTAGGACGCGGTCAAATTCTTCTGTTTTTGCCGTCAACATAATGATCGGGATATCATATTTTTTTCGAATTTCACGACATACGTCAAAGCCATCCTTGTTAGGCATCATTACATCTAATATAACGATATCTGGCATTTCCTTCTCAACTAATTCAAGCACCAATAAGCTATCATCAGCCTCGACTAGATCAATCTGTTGTTGCTTAAAGAAAATACGGATAATCTCACGAACATTGGGATCATCATCAACAACTAGCACCTTAAAACGTTGCATAATATCAACACCTCTCACCAACACCGTATTTATTTTATTTGTTTTATTTCCCTGATATAACTATACGTTTAAACAAGTATTTTTTAAAGGGTATATAAAAAAGACTGACTTCTCACGTTACTTTCAGTGAGAAATCAGTCTTCTAATCTATATAAATTTTAACCTTGGGAAACCAACTTACCTTTTAAACTTCTTCATCTTCCTCTTCTTCATCCATTTCGTCATCGAAATTTTCTCCGTCTTCTGTTACATCAACGTCTGTTTCAGTTGGATCAGTCTCGCCTTCCATATAATTCCCTGGTTGTTCTTCTTCAAATCCAGGCTCACCCTCCGTACAACCTACTAATAAACCTATAGAGAATAATATACTCGATAAAACTAACAAAAATTTCTTTTTCATTTTAAAAAGCCCCTCTCTTTGATTTGTATTTGATCCCTGTTTGGATCTAATTACAATTTACAGGAAAAATGTGACCAAATTATGACCGAAGTAAGAACTGTTTATTAATTAAATATGAAAAATTTTAGTTTAATTGCAACTCTTGTAAAGAGATCTAATTTTACCCTAATATGAAAAATATAAATTAATGGGATTGGTTTACATAGTTACGAGGCCTATAGTATGCTTTATTTAGTAAATCTATTAATATATAAATAATTAGTGGAGGTAACATGTTTAAATATATTCTTACTTTTATCATCCCAACCCTTTTAATGGTAGGCTGCGCTTCAAGTGGCGAACAGACTTCGATTATGAAAGATTCAGAGCTTATTTCTTCTGAAACGACGGATGGCAAAGATCGTGAGGCTGACAACACTGAAAGCACGGAGCTAGATGAAATTACAGATAGTGGTGATACAAGTGCTCCTACTGTTGAAGAAAGTCAACTAAAAACGAAATTGCCAGTAGAGGCAATTTTTGAAGCATTGGTCATCACTAGCTCTGGATTAGATCTATATGAGCAACCAACAACTCAATCGAATAAAATAGACACCTTGCTTTTTGGGGCACATGTCTTTGCTGTCGATACTGAAGGTGACTGGGTTTTCGTACACTACAGAGGAACAGAAGGCTGGGTATCCCAATCAAGAATTCAAGAAATCCCTTATGATTCAAGTGAAAAACAAGAAATAGAGGATCCAGATGATCTATTAGTATTAGTTAATAAACAATATGTATTACCCGATGATTACAAGCCAGAGGATTTAGTTGTTGTTGATGTACCATTTTCTTTTGAAGGAGAGTCAGAAAGTAAATATTTACGAAAAGAAGCGGCTACCGCCTTGGAAGAAATGTTTGAACAAAGTAAGCAAGAAGGTATCAATTTGGTTGCTGCTTCCGGCTTTCGTAGCTTCGCTAAACAGCGACAATTATTCTGTAGCAATATTTTACGCGTAGGGTATGACCAAGCAAATGATTTTAGTGCGTTTCCAGGGGAAAGCGAACATCAAACTGGTCTAGCAATGGATCTAACCTCTAGAAAAGTCAGCTTTGCATTAACAACAGACTTTGAAAATACACAAGAAGGCATCTGGATTAAAGAAAACGCCCATAAATATGGTTATATTATTCGTTATCTCGAAGGGAAAGAAAATATCACCCGTTACACATTTGAACCTTGGCATTTACGCTATGTTGGAAAAGAACCTGCCAAAGTAATCTATGAATTAGGAATAACCTTAGAAGAGTATCTTAGTAAAGTTGCCAATTAAAAAAAGAGGCCGTCCCAAATGCTAAGTAACAGTCACCCCAGGCACAATCTGTAGAGTTTTGCTTTAAAACACTACAGATCATATCAAAACGAGGTGAACTGCCACTGTGGGACAGTCTCTTTTCCTTAAGAGTAATAAACCATATTTTTTAAGGGCTTTTAGAAACCATTAATAATTTCTCACTACGTAACCTTCATAGATTGACTCAATACTTGTTTCTTCTTCAGTACCAATGGCGAACTCCGCTATCTTAGACAGCAATTTTTCTTCAACAGCAGAAGCTAGGTATAAAATTTCACACCTTCCCGCTTCCGTTTCTTCCACTTTTACAACACTCCTAAATTCGAAATCTTTGATCGTTGACCTGATTACTTTTTTAATACAGTTACTAGTTTCCGTATCAAAACCATTAATATTTTCAATTTTATTTAGAACAAATTGTTTTAATGTCATATCCCGACTCCTTTTGATTTATTTTTTTCCTAGATCAAATAGAAGTGTCTGTTCTATAGTCTTGGTTGCTTTGCCTAAAACGAATAATCTCACTTACATTGTGATTATCAAATAAGTTCTTTTACCTGTAAATAAAACTCAATATGAAACTTTTTCTTAGTTATTCTATACGGATGATTGATTGTTTTTTAGGGGGGAAAAGAAAAAGAACCCGAAATTGGGTTCTTGAAATTTTAGGTATTTTATCGCCATTAGCGTCTGAAACTCCATGAAGATATCTCCACAAATTAATTATAGAAACTTACACTATGTGAATTTAGTATGGTAATTTTATTTGTGCCCTCTCCTAACTGGATTTGAGCATTCTTTGGTCCCCACTCATCTGACGTATCCTCCATCGGTGTCACATCCCATTCAAGGTCTGAACCGTTTAACTGGTGAACATTTATTGCTTGTAGTAGTACATCACTGGCGGCAACCGGTAAATGGACTATTACGTCAGACACCTGTTCTATCAGGAAATCGGCATTGATCGTACGAGGACGTAATACGACCTCTTGCGATTTTCTGACCTCGACATTCACGTTAGATGGCACAAGCATCGTTACTGCCATCGTCGAATAACTATAATTCCAGTTATTTCGTTCAGGCAACCGCTTTAAGGTTACATATAGTGTTTCTCCCTTTTGGTGAGTAGTAACATATTCCTCAGTCATTTTAAGAATCTGAGTATCGTTTTTGGAAAATTGTGTTCTGTACGTTCCAAAAATCGAATACTCACGAGACGTAGTTTCTTCAATGACTAACGGGGTACGGTCAGCTTCAATTACAACTCTTGTAACGCTAGTTGGAAGCTGCTCTAGCAACATTGGTAAATCTCTCGTTTCTTCCTGCCGTGTGAATTGATCTTTTACTTCATCAACGATTCCCAATGAACTTACTAAAGCAAAGGCAATTCCAACGGTTCCAATAAACCCGATGAAGATAATGCTAAAAATATCATATTTAACTACAGCTTTCTCTTTTCCAGTTATGAAAAGAAAGACGATAATTTCAATTCCTAAAACAATTAAAATAGCCGGCCACCATGACAGCATAATCGTGTAAATATCAAATGCAAACACTCTAGATAAAAGCAGCAATACTCCAAGTAGAACAAGGGCTGCTCCCATCGATACAGTTCCTACTCTCCATGTCCTCACGAGGCATCTTCTCCTTTCGCTTTGCTTCCCATCATTAACTTAAAGCCACCACCAATTAGTAGAATACAGACGATAATCGTTTGAAAATAATCGTAATAAAACCGTCGAATGTCAACTTGCAGAAATTCTGTCAGTTTTGGAGCGATTGATGGGATAAACACCTGGTCAAGCATATAATATGCTCCTAAGACAATAAGCCCTATTCCAACCCAACGCTGATGATTAACAAGGTAATTGATCACAGGCACATCTTCGATTAATTCATCTCCATTATGTCTACTCGCCTTTTGTAAGCCGTCAAAAAAGCTATAAAACCAAATGATTGGGATTAAAAACAAGAAGATCCCTAAGCGAAGCACATCTAAAATATAGAGGGCAAACAAGAATGCTGCCATCAATTGAATTCCACGGCGTTGGTATCCTAAATAAAGATGCCCAGCACCAGGGAAAATTGATAATAATGTAGCAATTGCTTTACTTTTACGACCATCTTCACGACTTTTTTCTAAATCATCGAGAATAGAACGGTCATCAAGTTCTTCGCCACGTTGCTTTTTATTTAATTGCTGGATAGCATCAAAAAAGCTGTACACCCAAACGACTGGTAAAAATGCCATAAAAATGAGAAACGCATCTTGTCTTAACATCACAGCCGTAAAAAAGATCATGATCCCTGTACCTAAAAACGCTGTTAAAAATGTAAAACCTCGATTCATTAGTCCTAGCTGAAAATGACCGACGCCCGGAATAAATGACAATACAATTGTGAAAAAGCGTTCAGACTCTACATTTCTACTTGCTTGTGGTAGTTCATTACTTTGAACGATAATTTCTCGTGGTCTTCGTGCACCAACGATAATCGTATCGATAAAACTAACGAGATAAAAGAATAACCCTACTAGTGCGAATAGTAAAAACCCCTCATCTCCGCTTAAGATTGTTAGGATAAAAGCCAATATAACTGGTACGATTGTGGCCATTAAATAAAAAACTCCACGATACGTATTTCCATAATAAAATTGCCCACCTCCAGGAAACACCGAGAGCATAAATCCAACTAATGGATGTCTATGGTTATTCATTGTTTTCGCCTCCTTATTTCTCATCATTTATTTTCGTGAATTTAGTTTCTAATATTTTTTCAGTAATAGACGTTTGTTGTGACAATGTTGTACTCTGAACATCATCAACATAGGTAGTAATTGAGTGAAACACTCCAGAAAACATCAGAACAAGCGTCATGGCTGCAGCAATTACATAATGAAACAACGTATGTTGATAAAATGGGCGCTGGTTCGTTGCACCTCTCGTTAAATCGACTTCACCAATTTGTTTCATAATTGTATCTGTCAATTGGCTACCTTCGCTTAATAGTGGTAAAGAGGACTCAGAAGCTTCCATCGCTTTGAGATATGAATTCATACATTCCTCACACTCGTATAAATGCGCTTCATAGCTGTCACGTAGTTCATCTGTTAACTCACCCTTTACATAGCGCATCCATTCTTCACTAGAAATATGCTTCATTCAAAATCCTCCTCCTTCCAACGTTTCTTCATCCAGTTTCTAGCACGGTGCAACTTTACTAAAATCGTTTTTTCCTGTACATCCAATTCCACTGCTAACTGTTGCGAGCTTTTTTCTTGTATGTAATAGCCATGGACAACAGCTCGATAATTCTCAGGCAACTCATTTACCCTTCTTTGCACAAGATGTAGCTTCTCTTTTTTAATTAGCTCTCCCTCAACGCCTTCGAAGTTGGTAGGCTTTAGCTGCAAACTGAGATCTTCTGTGACCTCTTCACGTCTGCGTTCTTTTTTACGTTTGATGTCAATCGAATGATTGACTGCAATCCGGGTCATCCATGTCTTCAAGCCTTTACCTTCATACTTAGGGAGAGAGTAATAAATTTTCACAAAAATTTCCTGAGCTGCATCTTCTGCATCCTTTTCATTTCGTAACACTGAGTAAGCTACTTTAAAAATGTCGTTTCGATACTTCTCAATGAATAAACGAAAGGCATGGTTATTTCCACGCAGCACTTGTTTAAGCAATGCTTCATCGTTAATCTCTCTCCCCTCCTTTTTTCGTCTCTGCATAATAGACGACACTTCATCAACTAAAGATTACACTAATATAAAAAAAAATTATTTTTTTCAAAATTAATCTGTATACAGTTTGGCCGCTGATTTTTGAAGGCTACGCTTCGTTTTTCTGTACTAGAATGAACAAAAAAACGAAAAAAGACTGCCCCAAAAGCAAAGTATCAGTCACCTCATCTACTAGAAATAGAATGTGTACCCATACACTCCTATAAATAGTATCACTTCGAGACATGCTGACACTTATGGGACAGTCTGTTTAAGGCGTTTCGTTTATGTAATCTCTCTTAAGGATTGACATTAATATACCATCCTCTAGCTTACCTTTGATTAAATCTCTTTCTCTGAACACTCCTTCTTGAATGAAGTTAAGTTTTTTCAATACTTGAACAGATGCATCGTTCCCTGGAGTTATTGTAGCTTCAATTCTATTTAACATCATACTATTAAACCCAAAATCAATAACAGCTCTTATCGCTTCTGTTGCATATCCTTTGCCCCATTTTGCTTGGGCAATGTCATAACCTAATTCCGCTCTTCTAGCACCTTCATCAAAAGATCCTAAGCAACATATTCCAATCAATTGATCTGTTTCCTTTAGGTTAATCCCCCATGTAATCTCTTCATTTTTCTCATATTCTTTCTTGTATCTATCGATAAATTTAGTCACTTCTGCCTTTGATGTAACTGGATAAAAGTAATCGAACATTGCTACCTCTGGATCACTTAGGATTTCATATAACTGATCGGTATCTTTATACTGAACCTGGCTGAGACTTAATCTTTCTGTTTCTAATCTAGGAAACGATGCAAAACACTCATTCATCAGGACATTCCCTCTCCTCTAATATACTAAGTTTCTAGTAATTTCAATTTGATTTTATCATAGTTAATAGCACGTGATTACATTTTTTTGAATATGTACCTAAATATACAAAAACTCCGCAAGGTGTAACTAACCTACGCGGAGTCTTATGCTTATTTAATTTACCGTCTTAATTGTACTTTAATTGGTTCTGTTGTTACTGTTACTTCGTTATCATAAAGATGAACAGTAACCTCGCTTCCCTCAATCAATTCGATCTCGACAAGTTCGGCATCAATACTTATTTTAAGACCACTACCTTGGTAGTACATCGAGAAGCAATAACCGCTCCAAGCAGTCGGTAAACTAGGCGCTAAAAACAGACCAGCTTCTTTTAAACGGACCCCTGCAAAGCCATACACAATTGCAAGCCATGTTCCACCCATGTTAGCCATATGTAAGCCGTCCTTTGTATTACCATGGGTATTATCAATATCTAATCGTGCCGTCTCGGTGAAATAATCATAAGCCTTTTCTTGTTCATTTAATTTTGCTGCCATGATACTAAAGACACAAGAAGATAATGAGGAATCATGTGTCGTAATTTTTTCATAATAATGATATGAATTTCTAATCGTCTCAATACTTTGCTCATCTTCCAATAAGAAGTGAGCTAACACTGTATCTGCTTGTTTACATACTTGATAGCGATACAAAGTTAATGGATGATAATGCAACAATAACGGATATTGATCTTCCTTCGTTTGCTCAAAATCCCAAACAGCTTTTTGGAGAAATGTATCATCTTGAGGATTGAGGTCAAGCTCACTGTTATATGGTAGATACATTAAAGAACTAGCATTAATCCATTCTGTATGTTCTGATTCAGATAGCTGTAACTTCTCACTCAAAGCAGCAAAAACATCAGGTGCCTGCTCTTGCAATAGCTCAAAGACCTTCCCTGCCCAGTGTAAGTTATACTTGGCCATAACGTTTGTATAATAATTATTATTTACGATACACGTATATTCATCAGGGCCTGTGACCGCATCAATTCTAAATTGTCCATTATAATAATGGCCAACATCGATCCAAAGCCTTGCAGTTTCAAATAATACTTCAGCACCAAACTGTTGGAGAAACTTTTCGTCCTTCGTCGCTAAATAATATTGGATATAACTATAAGCAATATCAGCACTGATATGATATTGAGCTGTTCCAGCAGGGTAATAAGCAGAGCACTCGGTACCCGAAATCGTTCGCCACGGAAATAACGCGCCCTTACTATGTCCCATTTCCTTTGCACGCGCACGTGCCCCATCTAAAATTGAATAGCGGTAAAGGAGTAGATTTTTCGCCAAACTTGGATTGGTCATTAAGAACACTGGGAAAATATAAATCTCCGTGTCCCAAAAATAATGTCCTTCATATCCTTCACCAGACAACCCTTTTGCTGCAATATTGCTATAGCGGTCTTTTCCAACTGATTGCAATAAGTGATAAAGGTTAAAACGAATTCCTTGTTGAAGTGCTTCATCACCATTGATTTCAATATCAGCATATTTCCAAAAGTCATCTAAATAGTGTTTTTGCTCAGCAAGCATCGTTTCAAAATTTTGATTAGCGATTTGCTCATGGATATTGTAAGCACTTGTAATAACATCTTCATGTCTTAGCGTATCTGTTAAGATGTTAACCTTCGTTACGTTAATTTCTTCTATTAGGTTGGTTGTCAAAATCGTTTTAATTGCTCGTTCAGTTACCTCGTCTTCTCTTTTTATATCTTTTGGTAAAAGATAGTTTGTCACACATGCTACCCTTAACCTAGATCGTTGGGCTTCATTTACAATCGCAGAAAACTCGCCATTTTGTTCAATGAAACAAGTTTTTAAGCGTTTTGCATGACCCGAAGCTACACGGGGATCATTCGGATCAACAAAGTTTGAAACATCACCATTAACGGTTGAAATGATTGTCAGCTTCCCATGAAAGTTGACAGGAGTAATTTTATAGTCAATCGTAAATAATTCAGGGTGAACGAATGAAACTAACCTTCTAATCGTCAGTTTTACTTCCTTGCCTTTTGGAGAACGCCAATGGACTATGCGCTCACTATATCCTTTATCCATATGCAACGTTCGCTCGTATGATAGGACTTCGCCAGTAAATAGAGAGAAAGGTTCTTGGTCATCTCCTAATCGCAGTTCAATGCTTTGAGCATCGATAACGTTTAACAGTTTTTGCTGCGTTTCAGGGAACGCATGCAACTTTTCTCCATATGTAATATCAATGATGTCATGGAACGCATTTATATACGTCCCTCTAATTGATTTCAAGTCTTCATTATATCCCTCTTCAAAGTTACCGCGCACACCTAAATAGCCGTTTCCGTTAAAGAATAGACTTTCATTAACAAGAAGCTGTTGTTCCCCAAGTTCATTATTTCGTATTTTCCAAGTCATTTCTTCACCTCATATTTTTATCATATCTAACAGCAGAAGTAAGCCATAGTTGCATTTGATCATACAATCGGTTAGTGACGCTAACAAAGATATTATGTACATGTGTGCTAACAATCATTTGTACAAAAATGGAAACTACAATATTATTCAAGCATTTACAACGAATTTACAGTATATTTATGTTGATGATTTTTAAAACGATATTATTTATTTTTAAAAGCAGATTTTAATAACAACCTATCTTTAGCAACATTCTAACAACCGTTTACAGCCATTTATATTAATATTTTCAGATTCCTATTAAAATTTTAAGGAATGATTTTAAAATGTCTAATTCAATTAACCCTTTAATGATTAAACAATTTTTTTTAGAGCGGATTAAGAACCAATCCGAGTTTTATCTTCATCCGCCTTTTTTTCTAGAACAAAAAGTTTTAAGTGCTATTAGTGAACGGAACATTGAGAAGGCAACAATGTATTTAAATGAGATTAATCAGATCGATCGTCCGACATTAGCAGAAACACCACTTCGTTCTTTAAAGAATTCTTATATTTGCCTATGTACATTGTTTACTAGAGCAATCATTCAAGGAGGAATGCCTCCAGAAATAGCCTTCAATTTAAGTGACGTCTATATTAATCAAATTGAAAAAAGTGATGATATGAAACAATTAGCAGAACTTGAATATCAAATGCTTCATCATTTTATTACAGCATTAAACGAAGAAGTTAAGCAAACATATAAACACACGATCCAACAAGCAATTACCTACATCCATGAACATATTATTGATGATTTATCGTTAGAAATCATTGCTGAACACGTTTATGTTAATCCAAACTATTTATCTCAGATTTTCAAAAAAGAAGTCGGTATGTGTCTAACAACATTCATCAATAAAAAAAGAGTCGAAGATTCAAAGTATTTCTTGCTGCATACGAATACACCAATTTCTAATATTGCTATTTTGTTCCGTTTCTGCAATCAGAGCTACTACACAGCTACATTTAAACGCTACATCGGGCTCACACCGAAAGAATTTCGAAGAATTAACAAATTTTCAGTATCATCATAACCAAGAAGTGCCTGGCACCTTTTGTGTGAGGTGCCTGGCACCCTAAAAGAAAAGAACCAAAGCCTATAAGGCTTGGTTCCTAATTCAAACTCTTCCTAATTTGGATAGGTTTCTTTTAAGAATATAACCGATTGGTTAATTAACTCCTTTAACACATCAACATCAATATCGGCTAACTTATTGATATATACACAAGCTTTTCCTGTCGTGTGTTTTCCGAAGGTTTTTAGTAGTTCTTCTCGTTTAGTATCACCAGTTGCGAAATACAAACTAATTTTTGCTTTACGGGGAGAGAAACCAACTAGAGGAGCATCACCTTCGTGCCCCGATTCATACTTATAATGATAGCTTCCAAACCCGATGATACTCGTTCCCCACATCTTCGCTTTAAAACTTGTAGTTTCAGTAAAAATATCTAATAGTTTATATGCATCTTCTCGCTTTTTAGGATTTTCAACTTGTTCAATAAACTCAACAACACTATGATCAGTTTCTTTTGTTTTTAATTCATACATAGAATTCCACCTTTTTTTATACTAGTAACTTTATTGTCAAAATCAAGCTGTATATACATTTACTTCGATGATTTTTTACTCAAAACAGTTATCTGTTAGTTATACAGTAAGTAGCGTTATTCTATTGAGTTCCCACATTCATTACAAAAACGTGCTTCATTTATATTTACTTTTTTGCACCTACTGCAAACTTTAGCCAACTTTTCGCCACATTCAACGCAAAATTTTGCATGAATGTCATTTTGTTGATGACAGCTATGACAGATTGTTGATTGTGTAAAGCTGCTTCCCTGCTGTATGGCTTTAGAGACTTCCACCACTCCTGAAGTCGTCTCCTTTGCCAAATAATTAAACGTATCTTTTACAACAGGCGCATATTCTCTGCTCTGATATTTCGCAACAGAACTACCATAGCCAAGACCTGACATGCTAAATCCAACAAAAAGAAACGGCATACCTACAAAAAATAACCAAAAGTATTTCGGTTCCTCAAAACCTTGCAGTGTAAAAAAGTCTATAAAGGCGATAATCATACAACCTAGTCCAATAAGAAGAAATATAGGTCCCAGAAAACGAAAGAGTGAACGCTTTTTTAAGTGTTGCTCAGGTATAAATTTTTCTTGTCCCATCAATGTCATCCTTTCTGTCATTACTAATAAAATATACGTTCCTATACTATTATTAGTTTCATAATTTAAGTTACTGTACCGATAAGTGACAGTTAATTTTCTAATTTAGGAGAAGTTAGCTTTGCTATTTTACCGTTTTACATGTGAAATTGTGTTTGTTACAATTACCTTTGAATTCAAAAAAAGGAGTGGTATTTTGTTAATTAAAAAGTTGACCCTATTCAGTTCTGTTTTACTTCTCTCGCTTGGACTAGCTGCTTGTAGCGGGAATGATGAGGCGCAAGAAGAGAAAATGCCAGTAGGCGAAGACACTGAAAATTTAGTAGAAAATGAAGACTCAATGATGGACCTCGAACCGCATGAGCCTGTTGCAATAGTTAATGGTAAAGAAATTTTGCAACAAGAATTGACCGATCAATATGAACAAATAAAACTTTCCTACCTACAACAAGGTGTGGAGATTGATAGAGAAAACGAAGTCGTTATTAAAAACTATGTACTTGATCAACTAGTAAATACAACACTAATACTACAGGCTGCTGAAAAGGGCGGATTTTCACCTTCAAATGAAGAAGTCCAAGAACAATTAGATCAGATAAAAGAGCAGTACGGTAGTGAGGAAGAATTGAATGAAATTCTTGAACAGAACAATTTAACTCTAGCTAAACTCGAAGAAGAAGTTAAGATACAATTAACTATCAATCAATATTTAGAAAGTGAAATTAAAGAACCTTCCGTTTCTCAAGAAGAAATCATCGAAAGGTATGAGCAATATAAACAACAAACTGATGAGATGCCTGAGCTTGAAGAAGTAGAAGGACTACTTGCCGAAGAGATTAAACAAGAGAAAAATCAAGCCTCCATTGGAGAGCTTGTTGATAAGCTAAAACAAGCAAGTGAGATCAATATTCTAATATAAGCACTTCTCCATAAAAGCGAGTCCATTACACTACACAGTTATGTTGCCTTTCGCAAATATTAATAATGTAATCAAAAAAGACCATCATTTTGTAGGCTAAAACGATGGTCTTTATAATGTTAATCAAACGTTTAATTAAAACTGCAAATCCTATATTATTTCGTTCACAAAAACTCCTAAAGATACTTCTCAAACCACCCGATGGCACGTTCTATCATGTCATCACTGAAAAAATGAAATTCATCCGCAACATAAAATTCAAGCGGAGTGCCACTTTGATGATACCTTTCTTTCAAACGTTCATACAACCCTTCAGCATACTGATAGGGCACATCGTCATCCTTAGACGCATTGATCATAAGGAGCGGTCTGTTTTCCGTTGCAACTAAACTCTCGAATGGATCTAACCGTTTCGCAGTTTCTAAAAGTGCCAACTCAGCTAGTGTTTCAAATTGTAGTTCATTTTCTTTCTCCATACTGTATATTATTTGCTCGACGAAATTAGGTGACCCAATGATTGGAACGGCAACTTTCACTGAACGATTTCTTGTTAATGCATAATAACAAATCTTCGCTCCTAGAGACCCACCAGTGATCCCAATTCTTGAAGCGTCAATTCTTGGATCGTCGGAAAAGTGTTCGATGAGTGACTCTAAATCTAAATATGATGACTCCAAAATTCTGAAGATAGAATTTCCAATATCTGTGTCACTTTCAATACGTTCCATAAATCCGTTATAACGTGCACCGTGTTCACTAAGATCATAAGTGACAACACAAAACCCCTTTTGAGCGAGCTGCAATGCTAATGATGCACCCGAGTATTGATTGCAATTAAAGCCATGACTATAAATAACTAGCGGCCGTTTAGCGGCATCATCAGCTTTGGAGTAATAAAACATATAGGGAATTTCTCCCAAACGATTGACTTCTGTAATAATTTCCACCATCTTATACTTCTCTCCTTTATACTTACATTCATTTTTAGGATTATTAAATGTAAAAAATTTCATAATTACATTGATTATAATTTACTTTTATCGCTATACCCCTTCAAATTTTTGTCAAAAGCATGAAGATTGCTAGAAAATTTATATATAATTTTTTCAGCTCTCACTTGACTAATCAAAATAATTCCATATATTGGAATCTTCAAAAACTTGAGTTGACTCTACTAAATACGTTACTATAATAATAGGCAAGGCGTTATATCACACGAGGAGGCAAGGACTCTTCAAGTGGTATAACGCCTTTTTTCAATAATTAGTAATTATTTTAAACTTCTTCGTTGTCTAACTTATTCTTAATCATATTTGCAAACAGATACAAAACGATACCTATCACAATAATAACGAACATTGAAATCTCAACAACACGACCTACATCAGGAGTTACTAAAAAAATTACGAGAAACATACCAATAGATAACATCCCGTATACCCAAAAGAAAAAAAATTCTGCTATTTTATTAACCTTCTTAAAGCAAGCCCAACGTAAATATTGTAGAATGATATACAGTAAAATAAACGCGATCGGGATTGAAACGATCGTTTTAATTATTACTGATACGAGATGAAATTCTCTATATATCGCGCCAAAGTTAAAGACATAATGGCTAATGATACTAAATACTCCCGATAAGAACGTACTAACCCCAATAAAATATAAAATTCCCATGGTACTAAGGAGAAATCGTTCTTTCGTAATCATTTTTGGAAGTTCTCCAATAATTTCATCAGCATATGCTTTCGGATTATCCTCAAAAACATCTGTCGCGTTCTTTCCCTCTAGCTGTGCCTCTAATAAATGGTTAAGCATATCTGATAAGATCTCTTCCGTTTCAACTTCGGATTTATTATAAGAGAGACGTATATAGACCAACATCTCTTCATAATATTTACGATTTTCTTCTGATAACTGCTTGCGTTTCGCATTATTTATTTCAATCATCTCTTTTACATTCATTTTCATCCTCCTTTTTTAATAACAGATCAACTGGTTTTTTAATTTCGGTCCAATGGACTTGGAACTCCTCTAGCGCGTTTATTCCTTTCTCCGTAAGAAAGTAATATTTACGATCCGGTCCAGTTTGTGACTTGATTACTTCTCCTCTGATCAGTTTTTCTTTTTGAAGCCTTAATAATATTGGGTATATAGATCCTTCACTAACATCAAGTCCATAATTTTGAAGTTTCATTGAAAGTTCATAGCCGTAAACACTTTGACGTGAAATGATGGCAAGAATACATCCTTCTAGAATTCCTTTTAATAATTGACTTCGTATCGACAACTTCAACACCTACCTTGTTATACAAAATAGCATACCAAAAAAAACCCTACCTTGCAATGCATAATAGTAAAAAGTAAAAAAGCTTAACTTGCAGTAGCTACAAGTTAAGCTTTTGATTATTTGTCAGTATCAACCGGTTCTTCTTCAGTAGGTTCCTCAGTTACAGGTGGTTCCGGTTGAGCTGGTGGTTGAGCTTTATTATTACTAATTCTAATTTCAACTGTATAATTCATCGGAACAAATTCATTGTATTTGCTCATTCCGACTACAGTTCCTTTTGTCTCAGAAGAGTCAACAACCTTAACGGTGTATTTAATATTGGCGCCTTTTGATTGATACTCGTCATAAAACAAGCTTGGTAAGTCTCCTTCCAGTTGGCCGCGGAAATCCTTTAAATACGGACGTCCTTCTGAATAGATGACAGTAATATTAGTACTATCTTTATCCGTTAGCTTCGTACCTGCACTAATAGATTGCGAGATAAGACCACCATAAGGGACTTGTGAATGGAATTGCTTTTTAACTGTCACCATTAAATCTTCTTGGGCCATCGCTTCATCCATTGAAAGCGATCCAAAATTCGGAACAATAATCGCTCTTCCTAAAGAGACAACAACTTTCATCTTATCCATTTTTGCAACTTTTTCGTCAGGAGATACGCTTTGGCTCATAATCGTCTCAGCATCAACACTACTAGAGTTTTCTTCTTCGTAGGTCATTTCGATAGAGTTCGTTTCTGCCCATTGCTCTACCTCTGCTCTTGACTTACCTACAAAATTAGGCACCGTAATATTTTTTTCAAAGACTTCTTTCCCCCTTGAAAAATATATCGTTGCATTGTCTCTTCGACGATATTCAGCCTCAGTGACACTGCTATCTCTAAATACTAAGCGAATAAATTCTCCTTCTTGAATTTCATCGCTATATTCTGAAATAAAACTGATATTGTTTGCCTTATTTTCCTGGATCCAACTCTCAATCTCGTATCGATTCATTGCTGAAAAATCTGGAAGTGGAAGCATTTCTTCTGGATCAGGACCTTTACTACTAACAATACTGATCGTTTTACCTTTACGAATTTTTTCACCTGCAGTTATACTTTGAGAAAAAATTCGATTTGCTTCATATTCTGTACTAAATTCTTGTGTTAATTCTAGTTCTAGTTTATGATCCTTAGCCCAAGAACGTGCCTCAGATACCGGTTGATCCGTGAAATCTGGCACCTCAACATGAACCATATTATGGTAAATGAAGTAGATTACAACAATCGCTAAAAGCGCTCCAATAATAGTTAGCAATAATTTACGACGCTTCTTCTTTTGGTATGTTGGATCTATTTCTACTTCTTCTGTCGTTTCAATTCGACGACTTCCACTTGTAGGCGAATACCTAGTTTCAGTAGATGCCACTCCATTAGTACTATTTCCCTCAAGTGATCCTTGCTGAACATTATCAAGGTCAGCTTGTTGGTTCGTTTCAGGCTTTTCTTTTTCGCTTGACCCAGTTTTTTTATCGTCAACCAAATCGTTGTATTTATCTTTGTTAAATTTTGATAAAAAATCACTCATATGGAGTCAAACTTCCTTTCTTAAGACTGAAGGTTTGATCAGATTGTTGAGCAATTTCATTGGAATGGGTTACGACAATTACACATTTTTGATGTTCGTATGCTAACTTTTTGAAAATCTCGATAATTTCTTGTTCCATTTCCTCATCAAGGTTCCCAGTAGGTTCGTCCGCAAGAATTAACTCAACATTCGTTGCTAAAGCTCGGGCAATCGCAACACGTTGTTGTTCCCCCCCGGATAGTTTATTGACTAAGCGATCTGCTTTGCTTTTTCCAATACCGATGTAATCTAGTAAGTTATACGCAACAGACTTCTTATCCTCCGGAAGCTCATTTTCGGTAATCGACATTGGGAGTAATACGTTCTCTACTGCAGTAAACGTCGGAATTAAGTTATAGCTTTGAAAAATAATTCCGACATTATTGCGGCGATAATTCTCATAGCCAATTTGCTTTATATCTTTGCCATCAAACAATACCGTTCCACTTTGTGGAGTATCTAGTGCACTCAATAAAGCGAGTAACGTTGTTTTACCAGAACCAGATTGACCTAAAATCGTGTAAAATTTACCCTTTTCAAAAGCAACACTTGTATCTTTTAAGACGTAACGTCGGCTTTCACCGTCTTGATAGTAGTAGTTTAAATCTTTTGCCTCTAAGATCATCTTTATCACCTCTCTATTACATCATTATTTTCCTTGGATTTAAGCGTACAATATAAATTAACGGAATTATGGTTGATATTAGGATTGTTAAAAGGCCCACTCCAAAGAACATTAAGATATATTTTCCATCAAGTTTAACTTCGAACGATTCGACAACATCATCTGTTGTCACAGTAATTGAAGGGTCATAATATCTATATGGATCATTGAAATCATCACTTTGAGACTCAATCATTGTCCCTGATACCGCTTGTGCTAATAAGTTCCCTGTAACCAAGGAAAGTGTAATCCCAATTACGGCGATAACCATTACTTCAATAAGAATCTGTCCAACAACACGTCCACGGCGTTCACCTAATGATAAGTAAATGCCTAGTTCACGTTTGCGGTCACGTAAGAACAATAATACTACTAAGCCAATAATCAATATCGTTGCAATGACAGAAACTAGTAATACATACCCAGACAACTTAGACATCGACTTCATTGGTCCAGCAATACTATCATATTGATCTGTCGCTAAACGAACTGTGTAAAGTTCTGGTAACAATGGAACTACTTCTTCCTTGAATGCTTCACCATTTTCGGGATTATTCAACACATACATTGGAGTATAATAATTTGGATACTCTTCACTTTCCATTCGTTCTCTGAATTCATCATCAAGCTTCGCCCATTGTTCAAACTGATACTTCATTTCGCTTAAGACAACATCATTTGACACGTAGACAGTATTTTGAAGTTGGATATCCATATAATCAAACATGCCATCTTGCGACTGTTCACCATCTTCCTTTTTAAGTGTTGTCGGTTCAAACAATCCAATAATTTCTAAGACAAGATCACGTGAAGCAAATAGTTTGTCTTCAGTACCATCATATTCTCGATAATCGTAGACAGCGTTTGTTAATGCAAATGTATCGCCAACAAGAAGATTATTTTTATCTGCTAATTTCTTCGAGATGATAGCAGTGAGTGTACCATTTTCTATTTCTTCTGTGGTGAAGACGCGGCCATCAACTAATTTAGCCTTTTGTTCCTCAATATCTAGAACAGCAGGATAATTAATTCCTTTTAACATAAAATCCATACTCGGTCCATGAACCTCGTATTCAACACCCTCGCCCTGATAGCTTTTTAAACTATCAGAACCTAAGTGTGTGATCGTGTTGTAATCATAATATTTTACATATGATAGCTCACCAACTTGTTTAATCACGTCAAGTTCTAAAGGTTTAAACTCAAATTCCCATCGTTCTTCCTCGGGAAGCTTTTCCCAAGCCTCATAATCGATTTCAAGAGTTGCCGTAGCTCCAAGCCTCTCTTTGACCGTTTTTTCAACATTACCTGTTGCTTGTTGAATAGAGATTGCCCCTGAAATCAAATTCCCTAAAATAAAGATGACAGCTAGCAAAATTAATGATTTCCCTTTTTTCCTTACTACACTTAACAAGCCTCGTTTAATAAAATTCATCACAATCCTCCTCTTAATAAATCCATACCAATACTAAGTTTTTATGTATGTACGAGTACTTTTATACTAAGTACCGAAACAACTTCAACTATTATTAATATGTTCTATTATTCTCTTAATCTTTTATTAATTCATTATAGTGTTACAACCATACCCTTAGCAACCATATTTTGTATAATTTTTCTATAATTCGCCTTTTTATCCCCATTTCTTTCAACATGTTTTTTTCAAAAACGCCAAATAACGCTACAAATCGTTAAATCGGTGCATTCTATATGGTCTAAAAAAAGTAAGGTACTTAATAAGTCGTTATTTTTTGCAAAAAGTTACAAACCTATTTACTCTCAGTTGTACTGCAATAATCCAATAAGATAGACTGTCCCAAAAAAATGTCAGAAACCAATGAAAGTTCACTTTCATCAACACGGATGTAAATATGATCCACACAAAACATCCAACCGAAGAAAGTGAACTTTCCGGTAGATACTATTTACAGCGTAGAAACTTTTGGGACAGTCTCTAAACCTATATATACCTAATTAACTGGCATTTCTATCTTTATATTGTACGGTTTCATGTAGTGCATACCTTCGATGAGAATTTGTTCTGGTTCTTGCTTTGTTTCAAAAATAAGTGTACGATCTTTCATTAGTCGTCCATCTCGCTGCATAGTCTCTGTTTGTCTGATGATTGTTTTAAGCGGTATATGCTCGTTTTTGGTTTTTATCGACACGCCATCAAGCATCACATCTTCATCGGTTGCAATCCTAATCTCAACCCCTTTTTCTGTAACTGATACACCATTTATCCAGAGGTCTTTCCCACTAAGATTATAGGCAGTATCGAAACTAGAGTGTAGCGAAATCGATGTATTGAGCTGTTGGTATCCGGCAAATTCTTTAACAATGAGCTCCAATGAATTGAGCTCTTTTGGCAAAGCGTCATATTTAATATCGAATTTTGTCCCTGTAAATGAAGAGCCACTACTACTACCAAGTATTTCTACTGGCGCTCCATTAGCGATTAATTCAATTCCATGTAAGGCAAGATTAACTCGATCATAATTATCGACATTTACAGTGCCAGTAATAACGGTCATTGTAGGTGTTGCTTGCATGGACTTAAAGGATATCGTCCCTTGATCAACGGTTACTTTTTTCTTAATTGATTTCTTAATCGTTTTTTCCATGGCTTTATTTGGGTTATACGGAAACGTAATACTCTCTTCTTTCGAAACACCATTTTCTAACTGCTGCCAATAGTGAAGGGTTAATGTTTTTGAAAACGGACTAACCGCTTCAAAATCATAGGTCCCTTTAAGTTCAGTACCATCCTCACCCAGTATGGCAGTACCACTTGACCAATCTGCATCCGTAAAAAATCCAGTAATTTTTGATGGACGAAATAAGTTATAGTCGTAAGCATCCTCGATCCCATTACGATTCGTTAAGGTGTAATACAAAATCGTTCGATTAGCATCGGCCATGATCCCATTAATCGTTAGCTCTGTTCCATCCATTAACGTCGCTTGTTTACCAACAACTTGCCCCAAGCCTTCATCGTTCAACTCTTGTAAGGTGCCGTTAATTAGTTCATCAAAGCCTAATAATTTTTTACCATAGTAGGCAAAGGCATTGTAGTTATACCCAACAACCATCATAAAAAATATGGCGACAGCTGCTAACTTCCAGACCGGTAAAAACTGCTTAGGCTTACGCGTCTTATCTTGTAGCGCACTTCTTAATCTTGCTTCTAATTGTTCTGGTGCAGTCATGGTATCGATGAGCTTTTTCTGTTCTTCTAACCGTTTTTCAATGTTATTCATCGCCATTCCCTCCATATTGATCTTTTAGTTTCTTAAGCCCTTGAAAGATCCTCGATTTAACAGTTCCAATTGAAACATTTGTGATATCTGCTATTGTTTGGTAATCAAAATCATGAAAATATTTAAGCTGTATCGCTTCCTTTTGCGATTCATTTAAATGATTTAATAGCTGTTGAAGGTCAATTTGTTGCTCGCTCGTTTGATAAGGATTGGTTACAGGTCTTGCTTCTGCTTCAAGCTCCTGGTTCCACTCATCCATTAGTACTACTTTTTTACGTTTTCGAAGTATGCTTTTGCAACTATTCACTAAAATCGTTTTACTCCAACTATAAAAAGCTTCGTCTTTTTTTAATTGGTCAATTTTTTCGTAAAGTTTTACGATCATATCCTCCATGGCATCCATTGAATCATGTTCATTCCCCATATAAGTGAACGCAAGCTTATAGAATTCATCTTTTTTATTGAAGATTAATTGAAGTAACGCTTCTTTATTGCCTTTTTTCGCTTTTTTCACTAAGCGATACACTTCCATGACCTCACCTCTCTCCCTTATAAGAGTATTACTTATGATAAATAGTTCATTTTCTTCTTTCTTTTTTTACGAAAAAAAATTTTAGGCAATATCAATTAACGATTTCCCTGGTTCTATTCTCTAGCATTACAACATATCTATATAAAAATAACTGGTATTCTGTCGTTTAGGACAAACCAAGGGGTGTTTTTCATGAATAACGAAATTCAACTGACAGATCACGAGAAGAAATTGTACTGGCTTGGCGCATTCGTATTTGCCGTGTTAATTTTCATATCGTTCATTTTGGGATTTTTCGTTACTCCACTAAGACTGTTGCAATTTCGTTTGTTCGTTGTCGGTATTGGACTCGTCTATAATTTAACTATTTTTCTTTATTATCAATATTTCCTTAAGAAAAAGCCAGAGATCATTACGGATAAACGTAGTGATATTATCGTTTGGTTTAATGGAAGAGAGCTTGAAAGAATGTGACATAATGTTCTTGAGAAGTCAGCACAAAAAAAGGAGCCGAATGGCTCCTTTTCAGCTTAAAACGCTGCTTCTTTTTTTGCTATCACTACTACGATCCTGATGCTTACTTAAAAATTTATTCCCTCCAAGTGCAAACCAGCTGGCTCAGCAATTAGACCAGTTTGATTTCGTTCTTTCGATGCTAAAATTGTTGGAATCATTTCCGCTTCAATCTGGCCTAAACCTACTTCGATCAACGTTCCGACCATCTTGCGAACCATATTGTAAAGAAAACCATTACCACTCACTCGAATGTAGATAAATCCGGATCTTTCTTCAATTTCCAAGGCATGTATTTCTCGAACCATCGTCTTTTTCTTTGACTTAGCATTCGAATAGGCTGTAAAATCGTGCTCACCAATAAAAGCTTGGGCGGCTTTTTTCATGTTGGTTATATCTAACTTTTTTTCGACATGCATACTGTACTTACGCATGAATGGGTTTGTATAGTCCTCGTTCCAAATTTTATACAAATAGGTTTTATCCTTCGCGTTGTAGCGTGCATGGAAGCGTTCAGGTACTAAAGCCACCTCTGTGACACTAATATCTTGTGGCAAATATTTATTCAGATAATTTTTTATTTCGGCTTCAGATAGCTTCACGTTTAGTTTTACGTTAGCAATTTGCGCATAAGCATGGACACCAGCATCTGTTCTAGAGCAACCAATAATTTCGATTGGTCTACCCGCAAGCTCTGTTAAGACAGCTTCAATTTTCCCTTGGATTGTGTTTTCACCATTACCAAGTCGCTGCCACCCCTTATAGCGCCCACCATCATATTGAATTGTTAATTTATAATTGTTCATCATTTTCTCCTTCTATAAGTATCTCGATAACGTCGAGAAAACATAAAAAACGGTTACTTTAATAAGGACACTTTTTCTATTTTACATATCCACTTATAATACATCACTAAAATGATTAATAAGAAAGGGTCAATGAGTATTGAATACTCCAATTTCCACCAACCATAATTAAAGTACCCCCAAGGTTCTGGAAGTAATGCTATCACTTCATAGGCCACTATCGCTATCAACCAATAAAGAAAATACAAAGCTTTCTTCAATAATGTTGAGTTAAAAGGATACCAATTCAGAAACATCATATTTACAGGCGGAACTAGAACTGTCACAGGAAGAAAATCAAACAATCCAATCTCTTTATCGAAATACCAATAACCTTGATATTTATGGTCAATGTACCCATCAAAAAGCAATTGCAAAACAATAGTAAATGCCCAAATATGTACGATTTGATTTTTTGTAAGCCGTTTATTAGTAGTGAACGCAACTACATTAAAAAGAATAATAGCAAGTATAAGTCCGACCATAAGAAAAATCCTTTTTTGTTTATTATCCCCTATACGTCTTGTGCTATTCTTATTTCAACTCTATCAACGCGACTGTCTCAACGTGTGTTGTATGAGGGAACATGTCAACTGGCTGAACTTCTAAGGTTTTATAGCCACCGTCTTCTAACACTCGTAAGTCTCTCGCCAATGTCGCTGGGTTACATGACACATAAACGACTCGCTTCGGCTTCATTTTTATAATGGTTTCTAATAATGCCTCATCGCAGCCTTTTCGTGGTGGGTCAACGACGATACAATCGGCACGAATTCCTTGGGCATACCACCATGGGATTACTTTTTCAGCTTGGCCAACAGCAAAGTCAACGTTTTCCATGTGATTTAACTTTGCATTTCGTTTGGCATCGTCAATCGCCTCTGGAACAATTTCAACTCCATAGACATGTTTGGCTCGCTGCGCTAAAAATAACGAGATCGTTCCAATTCCACAATACGCATCAATAACTGTTTCCGAACCTGTTAAATCGGCGTATTGAAGTGCCTGATCGTAGAGCACTTTTGTTTGTTCTGGGTTCACTTGGTAAAAGGAGCGTGCTGAGATTGCGAATTTGACGTCTCCAATCGTGTCGTAAATGTACTCCTCACCTGATAAAACAACAGTTTCATCGCCAAAAATAACGTTTGTTCGTTTCGAATTTACATTTTGGACGATTGATGTAATATGAGGTATCCTTTCTTTTATTGCTTTAATCACTTCATTTTTATGAGGGATCTCTCGCGATTTGGTCACTAACACAACCATTAGTTGACCTGTATTAACCCCATAACGAGCCACAACATGGCGTAATGTGCCTCGATGATTTGCTTCGTCATAGCCACGAATACCATATTTAGTTGCTATTTCCCTGACTACTTGAACGACATGATCATTCTGTTCATGTTGAATTAAACAACGATCCATATCAATAATCTCATGGCTTCTTTCTTGGTAAAAGCCAGCAACTAATCCACCTTCACGATCTGCAAAAGGGACTTGAGCCTTGTTGCGATAGCGCCATGGATCACTCATCGCAAGAGTCGGATGAATGACAACATCAGTAATCTTCCCAATTCGTTCAAGGACGTCACGAACTTGTTTTTGTTTTTGTTTTAGCTGAGCTTCGTAGCTTAAATGTTGAAGCTGGCAGCCACCACATTGCTCAAAAATTGAACAAGCTGGTTCATCAATGCGATCTTCACTTTTTTTCACTACTTCTAATAATCTTCCGAAGCCATACCCTTTGTTTACTTTGATTACCTTTACTTTCGCCCGCTCACCTGGTAAAGCTTTCGGAATAAAAAGAGCATACCCGTCAATCTTAGCGACTCCTGCCCCTTCATGTGTGAGATCTTCGATTGTCACTTCAATGATCTCATTTTTTGCCACTGGTGTGTTTCCTTTTGACATTCGTCCAACTTCCTTTTCGTTCAATTTAACTAGTGTTGATTTTATCATAACCATACCGCCGTTGCGAATGCTATAAATCTTGCCCTCTGAAAAATAAGAAAACATAACGTAATACAGGATCTGTTTGGAGAGAAAAAGTGTTACCGTAAAATAAAATTAAAAACAATATAAAAATCGCACAGATTAACCTGTACGATTTCTCTAATATTGTTAAATCTCAAGCATAGATTTACTTTATTCACATTCTCTTATCAAAAAGATATTGTGCACCATAAAGGAAAGGTACTTTGCAGAACATATATATAAAGAATTGAAATTCACTAAACCTTTCTAACCTAGCAATTTTTATTTTTTTGAGGATACGGGTTAACACAAATGCAAAAAAACCATCTGCAGCAGCATTTACCAATATAAAATTCTTTATGTTTCCGTATGTTAATTTAAGTATCCAGATGGAACCGATTAGAAAAGGCCCCATACTAAAAAACAATTCATTCAGAACAAATTTGTTCGGATTAGAATAAAAGATCCACCACTTACGCTTTTGACCTATTTTTTCAGTGATCATTTCCAAAATTATAACGATAAATGCAGCTGGAAAAAAGCGTCTTATGTCTTTCTTTTCCAAAAGCAATAGTGATAACCAGGGTATTAGAAGCATGCCAATATTAAATATTAATTTTCTTTTTGATAACATAAGAAGCACCCCTTTACTTCTTATAGTTTTCCTTTACATATTCAATTATTCCACTAGCATTTCATATGCCGAAACATCATTTTAAATTTTCTAAGTTCCTCCCGATAACTAGATCTGTTAATGACTCCGATACTCTTTCAATTAGAACATCATTAATTAAACGTTTATTTAAAAACTTTAATACGTTCTTCTAATGGCATGAAATCCTTATCGCCAGCCTCTGCCACCTTTTTACCGAATGGCATTTGCGCGATTAGCTTCCAGTTTGAAGGTACATTCCACTCTTGCTTTACTTCATCATCAATAATAGGGTTGTAATGCTGAAGATTTGCTCCAAGACCTTCAATTTCTAGGGCTGTCCAAATCACGTATTGTAACATTCCGTTTGAATGCTCTGACCAACTGGAAAATTATCTTTATATAGCTCAAATTGTTTTTGTAGTCCTTCAACAACTGCTTGATCTTCAAAAAATAAGACAGTACCATACCCATTTTTAAAGCCATTCATTTTCTCCTCTGTTGCTGAAAAAGAATCTGCGGGGACAATTTTCCGCAATGTTTCTGTAGTAATATCCCAAAGCTTATTATGGTGCTCCCCTAATAAGACGACAACACGACCACTTTGCGAGTTAAATGATGATGGTGTATGCTTAACCGCATGATTAATCACTTCTTGAATTCGATCATCTGCTACGTCAATATCCTTACTAATTCCGTAAATAGATCTTCTTTTTTCTACTGCTGAATAAAAATCCATAGTTATTTCCTCCTTCTATGTAATACTACTTCCGTAGTTTGGCTTTTTCCATTGTAATTTATGTAAGCTGGTGGCTCATTCAAGAGCCTGTACACCTCGTTATTTTTATACCTTTCTAGAATGGTCTACGCCCCTGAATAATACGAATTAGCATCATTGCAATAGCAATAACTAACAATAGGTGTATAAAGCCTCCAAAGAGATTACCCGAAACAAATCCGAATAGCCACATGATCAAAAGGATTGTAAATATCGTCCAAAGCATTTGCAAACACTCCTTTAAACGTTCTGTATCAGAACAGATATTTTTTCTTAGAAAGTTTGTCTTGCTGAAATAATTACCCGTGATTATAAGATTGCAAACATTTTATTTGAAAGTTAAAACCTTTTTCATACCTTATATTGATAGTCACAGGTATTTTCTAGCCTTTTGTAAGACAAGTAAAAAAGAGTAGAGAAATAACTCCCTACCCTTTTTATATCCATGACTTATTCTTCTGTATTTTCTAAGATTGTAAAATCTTTTAACATTTGATTAAATCTTGCCCCATGACCTTCTGAAGCTTCAAGGAAGTAATTTTGTTGGATGATAAAGCTTCCTTCTTTTTCATTTGAGACAATATACACTTGTGTAACTAGGCTATCCCATTCATCACCATCAATTGCAGATATCAGTAGGCCGTCGATTGGATTTGTGACCACTTCAACTTCCTTCACTGTTGCAAATGATTTTTTTAATTCTGCAGAAATTTCTGCTGCAAGTTCTATTGGTGTTTTGTCAGCTACTTGTTGAATAGTCATTGAAACTTCTGGATACATATCGTCTAACTTTTCTTTTAAGACAATTCTGTCTAAGCTTTCTTCTTCGATTAACGTATATCTTTCTTCATCAATATAGATAATGTAGCCTGCCTTCCCTTCATTCAAAATGACCTCTTGCTCTTCTGGCATGCCTTCGATTTCCCGAACAACTTGCTTCTCAGGTGCAAATAATTCTTTCACATTATTTACAAACGCCTGACCAGTATCGGTAGCAGTCGTAAAAATTCCAATCAAAACAGCTGCTGCAATCGATCCTGTTAACCAGCTCTTTGACTTACGTTTAGTTGGCTCTAGTTTCATCTGTTTCGCCTCCATGTGCGTAACGTTGTTTCTTGTTGACTCTTCTCCTAAAGCTAATCTACTTTCGATATTTTTCCAAAGATCTTCTTTCTGTTTCGAAGTATGATCTGTATTTTTTAATAAACTTTCTTTAATTTCTTTATCTACATGCTTATCGTCCATTTTAATTCGCCTCCTCTTTCGCCTCTAAAAACTGTTTCAGCTTTTGTCTTCCTTTAAATAATCTAGATTTGATTGTGTTTAAATTTTCCTCTAGAATGTTTGCAATTTCTTGTTCCTTAAATCCATTTAAGTATTTCAAGACGATTGGTATTCGATTATGAGGTTCTAGTGCACCAATCGCCTGATACAAATCCTCATAATCAACTGACTGCTGGTTATCTATTTCTGTTTTTGCTTGTTGCCGTTCAATGATTTCTCCGACACTAACTACCTTTGAGTTTTTTTTCAAAATGCGATTACATTCATTTAAAAGAATTTTATAAAACCATGGTTTGAACGGCCGATCCTCTTGATATAAATGGATATTTTGATAGACACGGACAAATGTTTCTTGTACAGCATCAGCTGAGTGCGTTGCATTGCGGTTCATCACTACCGTAGCAACACGAATTGCATAGTCATAGTACAGATCATATAACTCTCTAAAGGCACTGTTATCACCGTTTTGGATTTTCTTAATAATTTCTACATCCTTCAATCTGTCCACTCCTTTCGCTTTGTCGCTTATTCTTTTACTTTATATACCTAACTAAGGACGAAAAAGTTTTCGAAAACAAAAAATATATTTTTATGTATCGGAAATAACGGTATGACTATCCCTGTAGAACTGCTAGAGAATCGTAATGATAGCCGAAAGTAAACAATGAATTACATGTTTCGCTTTCAATATTGATTATTAACATAATTAACCACGTTCTAAGACACTTACTTAAATCCTACGTTTAGTCCTGTTCAATTAAAGAAAGCTAGAGGGTTATTTCTCCTCTAGCTTTAGTTTTTCTATTATTTTCTTTTGGTCTTTCCTTATTTCTTCTAGAAGTTTCATTTGTTGGTCTTGTCTCTCTAAAGCAGAATTAGTTAAATTATCTACGTATTGCTGGTTTGCTTTTTTTACCTCTTTCAATTTAATTGATAAGAAAAGTCCAAGTGAAGAAAGAAAAATAAGTGCTAACAATCCATAAGGAATTTCAGTCATTCGTAATCTCCTCCAATTCTGGCATTTCAACTAACATTAGTCTATCTCCCATATGCGCCCAAATAAAATCCCATTCTATTATTTTGGTGTGACCATCTTTTTCTACAAGGGTTTGAATCGTTACATAATAAGTATCAAATGAATATTTTTCTCCCTCAGAACTCCCTCTTTGTTTCCCTTTGTCTATGTCTTTTAATTCAACAGTATCTATATAGACTCTAATTAAATTATATTCTCTCATTTCGGAGATTAATTTTACTACTAAGTTATGAGATTGTTTGTTAGGGATTTCTGAAAAAAACTCACTATAAATAGTTGTGGTTGATTCTGTATAAATATCATTTATAAATCTTTCGGAACGAACCAGAACTTTTTCTTTGTCTTCCTCAGTTACAAAACCACCAACAAAAAAATAAACAAAGACATAAATAAGAAGAGACATCAAGGACAATCCAAGAATGACACTAAAGGTTAGCGGTAAAAACTTGTATGTAGTATTTTTGTGTGCCAAGAAAACTACCCCCAATTTTTAATTGATTTTACCATATTTAAGTAATTAAAAACATAAAAAAAATACGAGAATAAATCCCGCTTTTTATTAAGAATGTAAGTTAACAAAGCAAAGAATTCACTTCCGAGTTTAGCTGCAACACCTGACATCGCTAATCCTCCGGCAAAGATGGATGCGACCACATATAACTGTGGGTTACTTTTCTAATTTATAGTTAATATTTTCAAAAAATCTACACAAGCTAGACGCAAAGGGGTGAAGAGTAATGAAACAGTGGAGATTATTCTTAATTGCTATGATGACAGTACCGTGGTTGAGTGTCCCTTTCTTAGGGAAACAATCGTTGAAAAGATTTTTTCCAGCTTCGATGATTATGTCACTCATCGTTGTAATTGAAAGTTATATCGCCAGAAAACGAACTTGGTGGTGGGTATATAAAAACCTTTTCCCAAAAGTAATTGGTGAAATCCCACTTATATTAGGACCATTTTTAGTTGGCAGTCTCTGGGTATTAAAAGCTACATATCGAAAGTTCTTTCTGTTTGTCATCTTAAATTCAATCGTTCATTTAATATTTGCCTACCCTGGTATGGATTTGTTTAAAAAAATGGGTCTTGGATCAACCGTGCGACTGAAACGTTGGCAATTAATGATGCTCTTCTTTTTTAAATCGTTCCTGTTGTACGGACTACAAAATATTTTCGAAAAAATGCGAAAACAAGCTGTTTAATCATCAAAAAAATCAACTGACTCTTCAGTTGATTTTTCTATTATTTGGGTGCCAGGCACCGATTTTTTTGGTGCCTGGCACCCTATGATATCTCCTGAAAAATCTCCGTCCCTCGTAAACCCTGAAGTGGTTTAGTAAAAACAAAACCATGGTGATTTCTTTATCTGAAATTACCATGGCTTTTAATGTTATTAGGTTATACTAGTATTTTTAAGTGATTATGTTCCTAAGTATTTTCTCATCTGCTTCTCTGGAACAAGCATTTGCAGATGATGTCTTAAGTTGACAAACTCACTTGGGAGCATTCCACCATATTCACCATCCAAATTTAAATGAACAACTTCATCTACGAAAACTTTAATCCGATTTGCCTGGACATAAACGACAGCAGGATCATTAAGGTGATCACCACGGACAGCTGCACTTGCAACACGAACAAAGTCTGCCAAGCTTGTTTTCTTTAAGATAAGGAGGTCAAACATACCGTCATTCAATGAGGCCCCTGGTGCCAGTCTTTCAAAGCCACCTACCGAATTCGTATTGGAAACGAGAAAGAGCATAATTTCGCCTTCGAACAATTTACCGTCATACTCAATTCTCACATTGACAGGATGTATTTTAGGGAGTTTTTCAATTCCCTTTGCATAATATGCAAGCTGACCGATCATTGTTTTCAGTTTACTAGGGACTTCATACGTAAGCTCTGTTAACGTACCACCACCAGCAATGTTAATAAAAAATTGATCTCCAACTTTACCAATATCGATTGGCATTTCATAGCCATTACATATCACATCACAAGCAGCTTCGATTGTTGACCTCGGCACTTCAATCGCCCTTGCAAAATCATTTGTTGTACCTGCAGGAATAATCCCTAGCTTCGGTCGATATGGTAGTTCAGCTAAACCATTAACTACCTCATTAATTGTGCCATCGCCTCCAGCCGCGATGACGAGGTCGAAACCTCTCTCTGCAGCAAGTCTCGCTGCCCTCTTTGCACAATCTTTTCCTGTTGTCGCATGGGCTGACGCCTCATAGCCAACACCTTCAAGTCTATCTAATATATAAGGTAGTTGCCGCTTAACGTGCTCCCTACCAGCTGAAGGATTATAAATTAAACGTGCCCGTTTCATAAAAAACGTCCCCTTTAGTATTCATCTTATAAATTCCATCATTTAACATGTACAACTTATATTTTAACTGATCGAACAGAATATGAAAAGGATTAGCACCAAAAGAAAAAAGGTGCGTGGCACCTTTTTAAAGTTATCTTGTTTTAATCTCTTCTAGTAAGATCTGATTTACCAATTGTGGATTGGCTTTGCCTCTTGAGGCTTTCATCACTTGTCCCACTAAGAAGCCTATTGCTTTTTCTTTCCCGGCTTTGAAATCATCAATCGAAGGCTGATTTTGGTCTAGAATACCCATAATCATTTTGCGAATTTCACCTTCATCTGAGATTTGCACTAGACCTTTTTCCTTAACAATTGTTTCAGGGTTGCCGCCTTTCTCAATCAACTCTTTAAAGACATCTTTGGCAATCTTGTTAGAAATTGTTCCTTTTTCAATAAGGGCGATCATTTGTGCTAAAGCCTCAGGAGTTAACGGAACATCGCCGATTTCTTTGTCAGCTGCTTTTAAATAGGCATTCACTTCACCCATTAACCAGTTCGTAAGTAGCTTAGGCGAGGCGTCATACGTTAAGCCTACTTCAAAAAACTCAGCCATTGCCTTAGATTGTGTAAGTACTCCAGCGTCATAGCTCGATAAGCCCAATTGGCTCATATAGCGTTGTTGACGCGCATCAGGAAGCTCAGGGATTGTTGCTCTAACTCGTTCCTTCCAGGCTTCATCAATATGAAAGTCAACTAAATCAGGATCTGGGAAGTAACGATAATCATCTGAACCTTCTTTGACGCGCATTAAAATTGTCTTTTTATTTACATCATCCCATCGTCGTGTTTCCTGTTGAATTTCTCCACCTGAATTTAAAACTTCAGCTTGGCGAATTTCTTCATAAGCTAACCCTTTTTGCACATGGGCAAAAGAGTTTAAGTTTTTAATTTCTGCCTTCGTGCCAAACTCTTCTTGTCCCACTGGACGTAAAGAAACGTTGGCATCGCACCGAAGCGACCCTTCTTCCATACGGCAATCAGATACCTCTGTATAGAGCAGAATTGCTTTTAGCTTTTCAAGGTACGCATACGCTTCTTCAGGCGTGCGAATATCCGGTTCAGACACAATTTCAATTAACGGTGTACCAACACGGTTAAAGTCTACTAGCGAATAATCACCATATTCTGAGTGGGTGAGCTTGCCAGCATCTTCTTCTAAATGAATTCTTGTAATACCAATTCGTTTTTTCTCGCCGTTGACTTCAATATCAATCCAACCATGCTCACCAATCGGCTTATCAAACTGCGATATTTGGTAGGCCTTGGGGCTATCTGGGTAAAAGTAATTTTTTCGGTCAAACTTTGTTATTGAGGCAATTTCACAATTTAGTGCCATTGCCGCCTTCATACCAAACTCCACTGCTTGTTTATTTAACACGGGTAGTACACCTGGGTGACCTAAACAAATCGGACAAGTCTGACTGTTAGGTGGCGCTCCAAACTCCGTAGAACAACCACAAAAGATTTTCGTATTCGTTTTAAGTTCAACGTGGACTTCTAATCCAACAACCGTTTCAAAGTTCATGCTTTTCCCTCCCTTACAATTGTGGTTTCGCCTGATGATGTACTGTCGCTTGCTCAAAAGCATGTGCTACACGATACACCGTAGACTCATCAAAATGTTTTCCGATAATTTGCAAGCCAACAGGTAAGCCATTTGACAGCCCACAAGGAACAGAAATAGCTGGAACGCCTGCTAAGTTTACAGGAATCGTTAAAATATCATTTGCGTACATTGTAAGTGGATCTTTCGTCTTTTCACCAATTTTAAACGCTGTTGTTGGTGCTGTCGGACCAATAATCACATCAAACGTGGAAAGTACGTCATCAAAATCTTTTTTAATTAATGTCCGGACTTGCTGTGCTTTTTTATAATAAGCATCATAATACCCAGAACTTAACGCAAACGTTCCAAGCATAATACGACGTTTAACTTCATTGCCAAAGCCTTGGCTACGACTCTCTTTATACATTTCAATTAAATTTTTATCATTGTCTGAGCGAACTCCATATCGAACTCCGTCAAAGCGCGCTAAGTTAGCTGATGCTTCTGATGAAGAAAGTAAGTAGTATGTAGCTACAGCATATTTAGAGTGTGGCAGCGATACTTCTTCCCATGTTGCTCCTAGACCCTCTAATACCTTTAATGCCTCTAGCACTTTTTGTCGAACATCTTCATTTACACCTTCAGCTAAATATTCCTTTGGCACTGCAATTCTCAAGCCTTGAACATTACCAGTAAAACTAGATAAATAGTCAGGTACATCAATATTAGCACTTGTTGAATCCATATTGTCATAGCCTGCGATGACTTGCATTAAATAAGCATTATCTTCAACAGTTCTTGTAATAGGACCAATTTGGTCAAGTGAAGATGCAAAAGCAACAAGTCCAAAACGAGAAACTCGTCCGTATGTTGGTTTTAAACCGACTACTCCACAATATGATGCTGGTTGACGGACTGAACCGCCCGTATCGCTACCTAATGAAAATAAAACTTCTCCAGCTGCAACAGAAGCTGCCGACCCACCACTAGAGCCACCTGGAACATGGTCAAGATTCCAAGGATTTCTCGTTTGAAAGAAACCGGAGTTTTCTGTAGAAGACCCCATCGCAAACTCGTCCATATTCAATTTACCGATCATAATCGCTTCTGAGGAACGAATTTTCCCCATAACTGTTGCATTGTGAACTGGTTCAAAGTTCCCTAAAATTTTACTCGCACATGTTGTTTTCAGGCCTTTTGTGACAATGTTATCTTTAATCCCAATTGGAAGACCATATAAGAGCCCTTTTTCTACTTTTCCGACTAACGCCTCATCTAGTTGCTTTGCGTAATTACGCGCATTCTCCTCATCAAGGGTAATAAATGCCTTCACTTTGTCATCTACTTGGGCAATTCGCTTATATGATGCATCGACTAGTTCCGTAACCGTTATTTCTTTTTCCCGTAACTGTTTATGTATTGCTTGGACACTTTGTTCAATTAATGACAACGACAAAACCCCCTTTACTCCATAATAGATGGAACTTTTACTTGTCCATCTTGTTCGTCTGGTGCATTCTTTAATGCATCTTCTCTTTTTAATGATTCTCTTACAACATCTTCTCTTAGAACATTTTTAATATCTAGGACATGTGTTGTCGGTTCAATTCCCGCTGTATCTAACTCATTAAGTTGCTCGGCAAACCCAATAATTGCATCAAGCTGTTCTGTAAAAAGCTCAACTTCTTCTTGCGATACTGAAAGGCGTGCTAAGTGAGCGACGTGCTTTACTTGTTCTTTTGTAATTCGAGCCATAATCCCACCTCCGTAATTTATTCACTTTACCATTTTTCGCAATAAATAGATAATACCAAACAAAAGGCTTTAATTCAATAAAGCCTCGAGATAACAAAATTAATTAAACGATTGATTGATTAAATTAACATTTACAATTGATTATGTAAATCAATTACCCCCATTCTGAATGTATAATTTTAGGTCTACTATTATTTTGCCATTACTAATAACCTCTCGATCCCCTGTAAAATCTTTATATTAATTTATTTGTCGAAAATTAACATTTTCCGTGCGAAATAAGCTATTCTAATTTCGTTAGATTGTGGTAAAGTATGTGTATATTGCGATAATTGACGAATCCAAGAGGAGAGTTAACATGTTTACTAAAAAAATTGACTTTTCATCATTTACAAACATTAACACTGAGAGCTACATTAGCGAAAATGAGGTAGTGAATAACAGGATTAAGTTTTATCAGATAACAGACGAAGATGTATTATTAATGGAAGAAGCTAGTGAATGGATTGTTAAATATGAAGATGAGATTGTAAATAAATATCAAGCCGTTCTATCATTGTTTCCGGGTGTTGATCAGTTTATGGCTGAACACAACCTCATTGAGCATTTTCGTTCCTATATTCGTAGTTTTAAAGAAAAGCCTTTTACTTCAAAGTACTTAGAAGCACGCAAAGAACGTGGGCGTTATTTAAAATCAATCAATGCAACCCCGGACTGGTGTACTGGAAGTGAAATTCGCATTACAGAGTTTGTAACTCCAATTCTTGTCGATAAATATCGGTCAAAACCACAAAAATTAGCAAAGATGCTTCTTGCTTTGCAAAAGATATTTGCAGTTGATGCTCAATGTGCTTTAGACGGTTTCCATGAAAAAGCCGATAAAGAAATGAAGGAAACGATCACTTCAATAGTCTCGGCAGTATCACAAGAACAACAAATTCAAGAGGTTCTAGATGCAACTGAAAACGCCCTCCAAACTAGTGAAGGTGTAATAATTGTAAGTGATGAAATGTCGCAATCAATTAGCTCTATTTCAGTAAATGTTATAAATGTTGCCACGAAAGCTGAAACAATGACAAAAGCAACCGAAGCCGGAAAAATTAAAATTGAACAAATTATTCAAGACTTTTTGGATGTATCTAGGGAAACGGTAGCTACCAATTCTAGAGTCAAAAATTTACTCGACCAGATGAAAAATATGAGACAAATTGTAGAACTAATCGAGTCAATTGCTGCACAAACTAATTTACTTGCTTTAAATGCCTCAATTGAGGCGGCAAGAGCTGGAGATGCAGGACTTGGTTTTAGTGTTGTTGCTAACGAAGTCCGTAAATTAGCTGAGCAAACCTCTACATCAGTAGGTCATATTAACGAATCACTCCAACTAATTGAAACAGAGATAGAAAACTTCCATCAAAAATCACAAGAAACAACTGATCAAATTGAAAAAACAGTCTCTTCAGCAGATGAAGCTACCCTTACATTGACAAGCTTGTTAACACAGATCACTTCGATGAACGATGATATTACAGACATTTCTTCAATCATCGAAAAACAAGCAATGGCTACTGCAGATACTTATGAAAAGCTAAACGAGATTGTAAGAAGTGTAAATAGAGTTCAATCTGAAACGAGAGAATTAGAAAGTAATATTTCTGAAATGAAACATAAAATTACTGAAGTTTCATTAAATCTTTAAATTATTTTGCTATTAGTAATCAAAAACAGGAGCCGCCTGATCGTTCAATGAACTCTCAGGCGGCTCCTGTTTTTATGCAAGTAAATCACTCGGACTTTCACCACTGAAAAAAGCCAGCATTCATGCCGGCTTATTCAACTTACTCTTCTATTTTTTTCTCTAAAGAGGAACTCTTAGACGCTGCCAATTCATTTGAAAGTTGATCAATACTTGCTCTTACATTCGCTTTCCCTGAGAAGTTCTCAATTAACTCTTTTACATCAATTCCTGAAGATGCCTTTAAAGATTCTTGCAACGTTGACATTAGGTTTGTTGCATAACCTGTCACTTTATTAGCACCACCGTTTTCACCACTTGAACCTGTATCAACAATTGTAATCTTATCGATATTTGATAACGGACTTGCAACTTCTCTCGCATAAGTAGGAAGCATTTCTAAAATCATATCTAGCATTGCTGCTTGACCGTACTTCTCATAAGCTTCAGCAATTTTTTCTTTAGCCTCTGCTTCAGCAAGACCTTTCAAGCGAATAACTTCAGCTTCTGTTTCACCCTTCGCTCTTTCAGCTGCAGCTTTCGCTGTACCATCAAGACGAATTTTTTCAGCTTCGGCTTTCGCCATTGCTTCAATACGGTATTTGTGCGCATCTGCTTCAGTAAATTGTTTTGTTTTATCTGCTTCAGCTGCCTGCTCGACTGCATAACGATCGGCATCTGCCTTTTTCTTCACTTCTGAATCATATTGCTTCTCACGTCTAAGAATCTCTTTTTCTTCTAATTCAATTTGCTTTTGACGCTCGATAATTTGAATTTGCATTTGTTGTTCCATTACTTCTTGTTTCGAACGAGCTTCCTCTAGATGGTACGCTTGGTCAGCTCGGGCTTTTGCTACATCTTGTTCTCTACGGAACTCGGCAACTTTTAATTTATTCACCTTTTCTGCTTCAGCAATTTCCGTTGCTCTTTCCAATTCAGCACGTTTTGCTTCTTTGTCAGCTTCAGCACGCTTAATTCTTGTTTCTTTATCAGCATCTGCGGTTGCAATGTCCGCGTCACGCTTGACTTGGGAAATACGTGCCTTACCTAATGACTCTAAGTAACCATTTTTATCGCGAACATCTTTAATTGTAAATGAAACAATGACAAGACCCATTTTAGCTAAATCCTGTGATGCAACACGTTGTACTTCTTGCGAGAATTTCTCACGATTTTTGTAGATCTCTTCAACCGTTAACGAACCTAAAATTGATCGTAAATGACCTTCCAACACTTCTTTTGCTTCATTTTCACGGTCTGCTTTTGTTTTACCTAAAAATTGCTCAGCAGCTGTGGCAATTTCTCCAATTGATCCACCAATTTTAATGATCGCTGTTCCATCAGCCATAACAGGTACACCCTGCTCTGTGTAAACCTCAGGAGTAGAAACATCAATTTTACTAGATAATAGACTTAACGATGCACTTTGATGGAATACCGGAAATACAAATGTACCACCACCGCGAACGATTTTTATCTTGTTTCCGGACTCATCAATATTAACATTCTTTCCACCTAAATAACTACCAGTTACAATCAGCGCCTCGTCTGGGCCAACTGTACGATACTTCGTTACAAATACACCAATAAGAGCTAAAATTAAAAATGCTACTATACCTACTACAATATAAATTAAATCCATAATAACCTCCACTTAATTAAATTTTTCATGAGGAACCACATGTAATACCCCATTTTTAACCTCAATTACTAATACATCCGTGTCATAAGGAATGGCTTCTTCCTCAAAACTCACTGCGGATTTGGCGATTGTCCCGCCATACCCTTGAATAATTACTTCACCAAAACCATCAATCGGTATTGATGTAATCACCTTTCCAACTCGCCCCTTCAAATCTTCATCAGAATAAGCAAGCGTTGCTTCAGCTTTTGAAAGGGGGATAAGGATGAAGACATTTAACATTGTTACTAAAATTAGAGCGGTAATAAGTGAGAAAATAATAATTATGAAACTATGAACAGCTGTTAACTTCTCCATTAAGTAAGCCATCGCACTAAAAATTGTCAGAAAAGCTAAAATAACTGTTGGATTTACAGGACCTTCAGAGAGTCCATCGAATAGTCCTTCTACTAAATCACCAAATAAAATATACAGTAATGTTAAGCTCCCACTGACAATAAGCGTGATCAAATAGATTGTCTCTAAAGAATAGCCGAAAAGTTCCATTTTTTACCCTCATTCATTTTGAAGTTTGTTCTTAAATATACAAGTACAGTTCCATCCGTTGTCTTTTCATAACCTATAGCTAATTTAAATATTTTATTTTTCGACTTGCACCTCCCTTATTAATACTGATTTTTTTAACATAAAAGTCTAACATCTTTTGTGATCTTTTACTTTTTCAAGCAAAATATCAAACTCTGTACTTAACCTTTTGAAAAATTCAAATTAATAAACCCCTCCTAAATTTAATATGTTTTTCAATAAAAAGCAATTTATTCCTTAATCACCTATTATTTACGGAAATTTACTAAATAAGTTTCAAAAAAAATCAGTGGCAGTTAAAACCACTGATTTTCCGTTACTATATCTTACTTGTTTTTACGCTATCAAATTCTTCTAAGATTTCTTTTGATGGTTCTTTACCAACTAAACTAACAACCATAATCGCAAGCCAAGCCAATATGAAACCTGGAACAATTTCATAAAGGGCAAACGGAATAACAGCATCGGCTTGTGCCATGCTTTGTTCAGTAACTGGGTCAATTGGTGGTGTCGATAAAAGTTTCCAAACGACAACCGTCACGGCACCAACAACCATTCCTGCTAGCGCACCATTACGAGTCATACGTCTCCAAAACAATGCAAGAATAATGACAGGACCAAAGGCTGCACCAAAGCCTGCCCAGGCATATGATACTAGCTCAAGTATCGAGCGATCTGGATCGTATGCTAAGACAATTGCTATAATCGCAATTAATATAACCCCTGATCTTCCTACCCACACTAATTCTGTTTGACTAGCATTCTTTCTGAAAATCGCTTTATAGAAGTCTTCTGTAATTGCACTTGATGATACAAGTAACTGCGAATCAATTGTACTCATAATAGCTGCTAGAATGGCTGCTAGTAAAAACCCTGATACCCACGGGTTAAATAATAATTGTGTAAACAGGATGAACACCGTTTCGTGAGCACCGTCGGCAATGGCATCTGCAGGTCCATTCGCTGAAAAGTATGCAATCCCTACAAAACCAGTGAAGATCGCTCCCATTAAAGCTAGAACCATCCAAGTCATACCTACTAATCTTGCTTTTGGAATTTCCTTTGAGGATTTAACTGCCATAAAACGTGTAATAATATGCGGTTGCCCGAAGTAACCTAAGCCCCATGCAGCTAAAGATATAATCCCTAATGCCGTTACACCATTAAATACATCTAAAAACTCCGGGTTAACATTCCCTACTGCATTAACAGTTTCGCTCCAACCACCCATTTCAGAAATAGCGACAATTGGAACAAGTATTAACGCTATAAACATTAAGATCCCTTGGAAAAAGTCAGTCCAACTTACGGCTAAAAATCCTCCTAAAAATGTATAGGATATAATGACGATCGCACCAATCCATAAAGCTTGTGTATAACTAAACCCAAATGACGCTTCAAATAACTTCGCTCCACCAACAAGACCTGATGAAGTATAGAAAGCAAAGAAAATTAAGATTACAAATGCAGAAATCACTCTTAATGCCTTAGATTTATCTCTGAAACGATTTTCTAAAAAATCTGGAACTGTAATCGAGTCTCCAGCAATTTCTGTATATTTACGGAGACGTGTTGCCACGAACTGCCAGTTTAAATAAGCACCTACTGCTAAACCAACAGAAATCCATATTGCTTCCATCCCGGCTACATAGGCGTAACCTGGTAACCCTAATAAAAGCCAGCTACTCATATCAGAGGCCCCAGCACTTAATGCAGCGACACCTCCTCCTAACCTTCTCCCTCCTAAAACATAGTCTGATAGATTGCTAGTCATCCGATATGCAATAACCCCAATGGCTAGCATTCCTACTAAATAAATTATAAATGTAATTAACGTTGCAGGTTCCATATTAACCATTTTTTACTCTCTCCCTTCAATAAAATAAGTGACAATAGATATGACAATCAATAATGGCATCGGAATGAACAACCAAAACCATGTTGCAGCTGTTAATGCGTGCTCCATATTTCCACCCCCATTCTCTCCTAACCTTTCGTCTAACAAACTTTATTCACCTTTATGCATTTAAGTGAAAATTCATTCTTTACTAATAATTTATACTTATAGGTAAGCACTTGAAAATATAACACATAATTAAAGTTAGAACATTCATAATATTATACCATTATTTTTTTTATGTATATAAATTCGTTCGGTAAGCTATATTAAACGCTATCAATGCTATATAGGCATATATATTCAATGTAATAAATTTAAATAAGTTGAACTTTTTAAAATAAATTTGGAAAATGACCTCACACCTCACATTTATACATTGCTTCATAAAAAGTATTAGATGCAATCTTGTCTAAAATAGGAGATAAAAAAAGAAGCATATCTAAATTAGATTGCTTCCGTGAAACCTACTGATGTTTTTTTATTGGTTTACATAAAAAATATCCTAATAAAATCCCAAACTCGCTAACAAAAATATAGAAGAGAAAACTTTCTATACCTATAAATAATCCTGATACACTTCTTGAAGTTTCATTTCCACTCACACTTTGAATTCTTTGAAATAGGTAATCTATCATTGAAAATTGCCCCGTTAGATAGAAGCCCCGATATAAGAAAAATAAACCAAGTAAATAAAAAGGGAGTGAAATAAAGAAAGCCACTTTCCCCCTTGTTACAAATAGCCAAGCAATAACCATTGGGAACAGTAATATAAGCAAAAAAATCAATCCTTGAATGAGCATGTGGTTTTCAAGGGATCCTGAGAAATCGTGTGGAAAAACGAACGTGAGGTATAAGAAAAGTGAAAATAGAGTTGCGATGCCATAAAGACTTTTTTGGAAGATAGACATTGCTTTCACCCCTCTATTTCAATAAATACGTTTTTGACTTTTCATCGTATAATGGCCGCTTCCGATTTTGTAAGGAAAATACAATTGTCGGAAACAAGTATAATTTCATCAACTCTCGTTTTAGATATTGCCGTTTACTAATTTCTTTGGCATGCTCATCACGTAAATAGAGTCCCAGCATCTTCATCCCAACTGTTTGTCTAGAAATAGTCGGAAAGACAAATTGAATTAGAATAGCTACTGTTGCTAATACAAGCCAGTTAATGACAAACAAATGAATCTCATGCTCCCACATATATTGACGAACTAATACCATATCATTTAAATCGGGAGCTTGGGTTTGGCCAAACATCCACCTTGTAGTGATTGTTCCGACCACAACTAAGGCAACGGACAATGTGATAATGTCATAAAACACCCCAATAATTCGCGTCCAAAAACCAGCATAGTACTTTTCATCGAGAAGTTTATTTACCCATCGTTCTTGCATCCAATCATCCTCTCATAAATATATTTTTGAGATCGTGAAAGTGCCCTTCATAACATATGTACGAATCAGTTCTGTAAAAGTTTCACAAATATACAGAAATATCAGAATACTATACAAAAAGCTCAAGTGACCTTAGGAAGGTTAATATTAGATAATTAGAAAAGAGGCTGTCCCATAAGTGTCAGAGCACCTCGAAGTTATACTATAGAATAGAAGTGTATAGCACAAAATCCATTTATAGTAGGCGAGGTGACTGATACTTTGCTTTGGGATAGCCTCTACTTTTGATATTCTTATATTCTCCACGAAAACAGAACTATGCTTAATAATCTACCGGTAAATATGAACAAACGGCTGTTCATTTGCGTGCCTTACGATGACACTTTCCGCACCTTCTAGTGAGGTTATATAAATTTGTACTGTCAATTCTGCTGGAAAGTGCTTTTTAAGACGATCGGTAATGTACTGGGTCAGTGCAATCACTTCAGCTTTTCCATTGGTTTGTAGATTAATATCTACTGTCAATTCTTGTAACTGATTGTTTTTGTAACGACCTTTTCCAACAAGACCTACATAGTTATCAAAAAAACCATCTATATCTTGTTTAAAGCTAGCAAATCGATTGGCATCTTCGCGATAGTCAGTTGTTGCATCCCTCGAAGGGAAGAAGTAATGCGCTTCATTAACAGTTTCCCAACGTTCAATTCGCTTACCAGGTTCAATTACTGTTAAAGCGATAAATGTTCCAGGCACAATTGCTTGGCGCCTTTCTTCTTTATACAAGGCGATCATAATCGGCACATTAGCCAAGTTATCTCTTTCACGAACGCGATTTAAAACCTCAATCGCAATTTGTTTTCCTACCTCAATAATTTTATCTTCTTCTAAAGCTACTTCAAATGGGTAGGAACGCCCTAGTTCATCCAGAATACTAAAGTTGTAAATAGTATTTAATGAAATACCTAAAACTAAACCACCAAGCTCAATATTACCATCACCGGAATCCTTTAAATAGTTATGCTCCATTATATGTGATAAATATGATGGTGATGCCTCATGGAGCTCTCTTTCATATCGCACCCTTTCTGCACGAGCACTATCTGAAAGCTGTGCTTTTTCAGCTGTTAAAGGTGGGTATTCGCGTTCTGGCAAGGCTGGATTTAATCCTTCACGAGCTTTATCTTCATCATACTTACGCAACCAGCTCTGTATTAATTTCCCCTCTAAATGCTGACCTTCTTGAAAGTAATATTGATCTGGAGGAAATCTTGTCTGAGCTAACTCCATTAAGCCAATCTCTAGTTGATTAATATCGATTCGATTACTAATAGCGGCTGCTACTAATCCTCTTGCTTCACTTTGTCGATAATCCCCTTCATGCAAAACTGTTCGATAATAGTTCTCAGGCGTATTCAAGTTTGGGCTGACAATTACCTGGTCGTTATCTTCCGTTTCTTCAATGACAATTATCTCTTCTTCTTTTTCAATAATTCCGATGCAGCCTGATAATACCATTGTAGCTAGTAGTATAGGACTTATTATACGTTTCATGACAACCCTCCTCCAGTAAAACATTAGTAACGGAAACCAGCTTAAACTGTCTAACCGTTAATATTTATTTAGTTCCTCGATTAATTTTTCTTCATTCCAAACTTCAATTCCTAGGCTTTCTGCTTTTGTCAGCTTAGAGCCTGCCTTTTCCCCAGCAATTAATAGGTCAGTTTTGGCACTTACACTTCCTGTCACTTTTCCACCAAATGCTTCAATCTTCTCTTTCGCTTCTTCTCTTGACAAGATCTCTAACTTACCAGTTAAAACGATCACTTTGTTTGTAAATATTGAATCGCTAGTAATTGCTAGCTTTTGCCCTTTAAATTCGGTGTTAACTCCAGAAGCTTTCAACTCATTTATTAGCTCGGAAACAACAGGTGTATTAAAATAGCGGACGACCGACTCGGCCATTTTTACACCAATTTCATTTATTGATTTCAATTCTTCTTCTGAAGCCTGTTGAAGAGCGTCAATTGTTTCATAGTACTGTGCTAATGTTTTTGCGGCTTTCGCTCCAACAAAACGAATTCCAAGGCCAAACAAAAGCTTTTCTAATGAATTTTCTTTCGAAGCTTCAATTGCACCTATCAAGTTATCAACTGATTTTTCGCCCATTCTTTCAAGGCTTAGAAGCTCGCTTTTTTGTAGCTTATAAATATCGGCAACATCTTTGATTAGTCCATGATCAAATAGTTGTGTAATGACTCTTTCGCCGAGGCCATCAATATTCATCGCATTCCTAGAGACATAGTGGATTAAACCTTCACGAATTTGAGCAGGACATTTAGGGTTAATACATCGTAGAGCCACTTCCGTTTCTAGGCGGACAAGCTCACTTTCACATGCTGGACAATGTGTCGGCATGTGGAAGTCTTGTTCTTTACCAGTCCGTAACTCTTCAAGGACATTCACAACTTCGGGAATGATGTCTCCTGCTTTTTTTATAACGACTTGGTCACCAATCTTAATATCCTTTTGACGAATTAAGTCTTCATTATGCAGTGATGCTCGCTTCACCGTTGTACCTGCAACTTGAACAGGTGTCAATAAGGCTGTTGGAGTGACTACTCCGGTACGGCCAACACTCAACTCAATTCCTTCAAGAGTTGTAACAACCTCTTCAGCCGGGAATTTATATGCAATCGCCCACCTTGGACTTTTTGCTGTAAAACCTAATTTTTTTTGTGCTTCAAGGGAATCCACTTTAATAACAATTCCATCAATTTCATAAGCGAGATGTGGACGTTTCTCTAACCAACTATCCACATATCCGATTACTTCATCAATATTTTTGCAATGCTTTGCTTCTTTGTTTGTTTTTAGCCCGAGATCACTCATATATTGGAGTGCTGCTGTATGAGTTGGTAAAACTTTGTCTTTAATTTGGGCGACTGCATAAAGGAAAATATCCAAGTTTCGTTTCGCAGCAATCTTTGGATCCAATTGTCTTAGCGAACCTGCAGCAGCATTTCTTGGATTTGCGAATGGTTCTTCTTCTGCTTCTCGCTTTATTTCATTTAACTTTTCAAATGATTGTTTTGGCATAAACGCTTCGCCACGAACCTCAATATCTACAGCCTCTTTTAATTTCATAGGAATCGATCGAACCGTTTTTAAATTATTTGTAATATTTTCACCAGTTGTCCCGTCGCCTCTTGTTGCACCAAGGATAAACCGACCGTTTTCATATTTCAACGACACTGCAAGTCCATCAATTTTCAACTCGCAAGCGTATGCTACAGGTCCGCCAACAGCCTCTGTTACCCTGCGATCAAAATCACGCAGATCTTGTTCATTAAAGGCGTTACCTAAGCTTAACATTGGTATCTCGTGCTGAACTTTCTCAAAGTGTGGGAGCGGGTTTCCACCGATACGAACTGAAGGTGAATCTTCAGTTACAAGCTCCGGAAAGTCACTTTCTAACTTTATTAGCTCTTGCATTAATTTATCAAACTCAGCATCTGAGACAATCGGATTGTCTAAAACATAATAGTGATAACCGTATTCTTCAAGCTTCTCCCTTAACTCAGCACTTCTTTTTTCAGCTGCAATACGATCCATTTTTTTCGTCCTTTCTACCTTGTAAATGAAATTGGTAAATGGTCAAATACTTCGGATTATTCAACTTCATTTACGTTCTTAACTTATACTTTCTTTATTGGCGCAAATTTAGCGGCTAGACGTTTAATTCCAATAGGTTGAGGAAAGGCAATATCTAGCTCTACATTTTCAACGGAACCTTTTATGCTAACAACTGTCCCGATGCCCCATTTTTTATGTTCAGCTTTATCGCCAACTTGCCAAGTAAATTGATCTCCACCTGTTGTTGTCATTTGTGGTCTTGTCGTTGTCGACATTCTTTGTCGTTGTCCAGCAGCAAAGCCAACGCCACTAGTAGGCGTAGACGCTTGGCGTGAAGTTCTCGCCCACGCAGGCGCTTCTTTTTCTTCGTTGAGCGAATCAAGAACTTCACTTGGAATTTCCTTAATAAAACGCGATTGCGGGTTTGTATTCGTTCGTCCAAATAGTGTCCGCATTTTTGCACAAGATAAATACAACCGCTGTTCAGCACGGGTAATTCCTACATATGCAAGCCTTCTTTCTTCTTCCATCTCTTCTTCCTCAAACAGAGATCGGCTATGCGGAAAGACGCCTTCTTCCATACCGATTAAAAAGACGACAGGAAACTCTAAGCCTTTTGCTGAATGGAGGGTCATTAATAACACTCGTTCTGAATCCTTTTGCTCGTTTTCATCTTCATCAACTTTGTCGATATCAGCAACAAGTGCTAAGTCTGTTAAAAACGACACTAACGACTTATCATCGTTCTTATTTTCAAACTCATTTGTGACCGACAAGAATTCATCAATATTTTCGAGGCGACTTTGTGCTTCAATTGTTTTTTCATTTTTCAACATATCGCGATAACCAGTTTTATCGAGTAATTCCTCAACAAGCTCTGTCACTGATAAATATTCCTCTAACTGAACCCAGCCACGCATTTGGTCGATAAATTCAATCAGCTTATTTGTCGTACCTTTTGCTAAGCCCATTTGCTCAACTTCATGTAATGCTTGATAGATCGAAATCCCTTGAGAAGCCGCAAACTCCGCAATTCTGTCTACAGTAGTTGCACCAATCCCTCGTTTAGGAACATTAATAATTCTGCGTAATGAAATATCATCATCAGGGTTTGCTACCACTCGTAAATAAGCTAATAGATCTTTAATTTCTTTACGGTCATAGAACTTTGTCCCGCCAACAATGTTATAGTTGATGTTTGATTTAACTAATAATTCCTCAATGACACGCGATTGTGCATTTGTTCGATACAAGATAGCCATATCTGTTAGTTTATAATCATGTTCCTTCATCAATTCCTTAATTTTCCCAACGACGAAGTAAGCTTCATCATGCTCAGTATCGCCAATAAAACAAGCAATATTGTCACCTGACTGATTTTCTGTCCATAAATTTTTCGGTTTGCGATTAAAGTTATTATTAATGACTTCGTTCGCCGCCCGCAAAATTGTCTTTGTTGAACGATAATTTTGCTCTAACATAATCGTTGTCGACTTCGGATAGTCATTTTCAAACGATAATATATTGGAAATATCGGCACCGCGCCAACCGTAAATTGATTGATCTGAATCACCAACGACACAAATGTTTTTATAGCGCGCTGCTAACATTTTTACTAACATGTATTGGGCTCTATTCGTATCCTGATACTCATCAACGTGAATATATTGGAATTTACGTTGATAGAACTCTAGAACTTCAGGGACTTGTGTAAACAGTTGTATCGTAGTCATGATCAGATCATCGAAATCTAAGGCATGGTTTTTACGGAGTTCTTTCTGATACGCCTCATAGACATCAGCAACCGTTGATTCATACGGACCTTTGGCAATTTTCAGATAGTCCTTTACTGTTTTTAACTCATTTTTAGCACTGCTAATGCTCCCTAATAAGCTTCTTGGTTCAAACTTCTTTGAGTCAATATTTTTTTGTTTCAAGATTTGCTTAATGACCGATAACTGATCTCCAGGATCAAGAATCGTGAAGTTTCGCTTTACCCCAATTCTGTCGATATCTCTTCTAAGAATTCGGACACACATTGAGTGAAACGTCGATATCCAAATATCCTCTGCAATTGGTCCGGTAATTTTTTTTACACGTTCTTTCATTTCTTTTGCTGCTTTATTCGTAAATGTAATCGCTAAAATTGACCATGGGGCAACCTCTTTTTCCCCTATGAGATATGCAATCCGATTCGTAAGTACTCTGGTCTTTCCAGAGCCTGCTCCGGCCATAATTAATAGGGCACCGTCAGTATGTTGTACCGCTGCTCTTTGTTCAGTATTTAATCCATTTAATATCGCTTGTACATTCATTATTACCCTCACCACCAAAACGTATGTTCTGCTTTTATTTTATTATACCGTACTATTAACATCAATGTAAAAGTCTAGTTGAAATGATTTATTGATAAACTATTTTTTTATATTCACTGTAGACAGCGCTTGCTCAATATCTTCATAGATAATATTCCCAACAACAATTGTATTGGCGTAATCAGCCATTTTTTTTGCTTGCTCTAAGTTAGTAATTCCACCACCATAAAAGAGTTGTGTTGTCTCAAGGACCGCACTTACCGCCTTAACAACTTCGACGTCTCCATATTTACCACTGTATTCGATGTAGAAAATCGGTAACTTAAACATTTTTTCTGCCATTTGTGCGTAAGCAACGATATCTTCATTAGAAATGTTTGTGTTGACATCTGTTAACTTGGCGACTTTACTCTCTGGATTTAGTACACAATAACCCTCCATAACAATCTCATCCCAGTTCATAATTGCTCCAAATTCCTTAACAGCCTGATGGTGTAGACCAGTGATCCAAGCTGTGGAACGACTATTTAACACAGAAGGAATAAAATAGTAATCGAAGCCAGGAGTTACTGTTTCAATAGATGAGACCTCCAAAGCACATGGTACTGAGTAACGTCTAATTCTCATCAGTAGGTCTAAAATGTTATCTTCTGTTAGGCCATCACTACCACCGATAATCAAACCGTCAGTTCCTGATTCACATATTCTCTCTAAGTGTTGATCACTAATCTCCTTATTAGGATCTAATTTAAATACATGGTTCCATTCATGGTATTCAAGCATTTTTTATAAGCCCCTTTTTAACTCATATCCTCATTCGGTTATTATATCAAAAAAAGCTTTCTCGCTCATCATTCCTTCTTGACTATTTTCAACAACTTTTTTCCAATACGAAACATTCATGATTTTCCGATCTCAACCCTGCTTGAGAATATCGGCGAGTTCTTTCGCTTCTCTGTTATCCAGTTCCTGTATAAAAGGCTCGCTCAAGAACTCGACCGAAAATAATCTCACAGAAAAAAGCTAATTACCTATAAGTATAGGAAACTAGCTTTTCTCATTAATATAAAATTAGAACTACCATTAATTGACCTTTTAACTGCATTGTTGACGTTTAGCCGAGCGGTTCCTTAGTAATTCCAGTTGGTTGGTTGTTGATAGTGGTACATTTCTTGCGGATAACGATGTTGTTGCTGAACAGGTATAGGTGATTGCGGGTGCTGTGGATAGTGTGGATACTGTGGATAAATTTCTACCTGTGAAAAATCCTTCTCATGATAATGTGTTCCATAAATTGGTTGTGAGTAATCTTGAGATGGCCAATGTTTTATGTTTAGTTTATTATATTTAACCGGCTCATCCGAAACAAATGCGCAAACATTTCCTTTACAATCAGAACTATCATCCATGATGCCCTCTAGTCCTACTAAAGAGGGAATTGTTAATTGCATTCCGTCTTGAAGATTGTGTGGGTCACTAATGTGTTGATTATGCCCATACAATACATTGACATCGACTTTGTATCTGTCAGCCACTTGGTATAGGGTTTCTCCCCTTTTGGTAATATGGATTTTCACTGTAAAAAAAACCTCCTAAATTAAATTCAATTCATTACATTATATTTCTATTCATCTATTGGGTTTTTGTCATAATTTTGGGCTATTTTCTACTATGAATAGTTTTATATTTTCTGTGTCATCATCCTCTTTAATACATACGATAAGTGTATAGGACAAAAAATGGGAGGATGTTTATGTTGACACATATGAACAATATCCTTGGGATCAGAATTAACAGCGCTTCTTCTAATGCCTCTATAAATTTTGGTAACGTCGTGCATAAAGGGCACCAAGCAAATATTAAGATGAATGTCGGCTACGCCCAAGCTGGTGATGCGAATTTCTCACCTTTACAATTTAATAATGCAAACCTTACAAATGATCCTGACGTACAAGATCAAGTTCAAGCTCAAATATAAACTTTAGGAGGTAATTATGTTTTTAACCCACATGAATAATATCGTTGGAATTAGAATGAATAACTTATCAGCAAACGCTTCAGTAAATTTCGGTAACTCCATCTTGAAAGGCTTCCAAGGTAACCTGAAATCAAACGTTGGTTATTTACAGCCAGGCGATGCTAACTTCTCACCTTTACAATTTAATAATGCCAATTTAACAAATGACCCTGATGTTCAAGACCAAGCTCAGGCACAGATTTAATTTTTATGGAAAGGACTAAAATCCTATGCAAATCAACATTAGAAACATTAGAGTAAATTCAATTAGTACGATTGGTTCTCTAAATATAGGGAAAACCGTCTTTACTGACAACCGAGCTTCTAGTGCCCAATTTCCAAAAGGGAATTATGAAGAAACAGAGCCTGAAAACAATGAGGAAGATGGCGAAGAAAATGGGGAGGCCATTGAATTTAATCCACCAATGAATGTACCACCGATTTTAATTCCATAATTTTAAAATGTTCGTCTAAAGCTTTATATAATGACACCACTAATTTTTTTGAAGTTAGTGGTGTATTTTTTAAAAGAAAATTCGATTTCTATGAACGCCTAGAGCCCAATTTTCATACTCTATGGAGAGACCAAATTAGGGGTGAAGTAGATGTATTATTACCAATGGCCTTATACTTATTATTACAACCAATCTTGTTATTGGGGATGTACTGATCCATCTCAATGTCAATATCAACAACATCAGCAACAGTACATGCAAGAATTATTAAGTCAGCAATATGGAGAAGACCATTATACAAATCAACAATATTATCAATTTGACATTGACGACCAAAATAATAAAAAAAATAATAAGTTGAAACAATTACAAGTTAGTAATGACAACCAGATGATATTTAATCAAGAATATACCAATAAAGTAATTCAGGCCCTTGATAGCTTACAGCAAAAGATTGAAGAAGTTGAAAAAGAAAATGAAGAGTTAAAAGAAAAGGTTGAAAATATAAAACCTATTAATATTGAGAATATTAATTACAAAATTCAGGAGTTAACCGTTGAGGAATTATCAGGGACGTTAAATATTGGCCTATCGGCGCTGACAGATGCTGAAAACCTGAAAAAGCTACTCGAGGAAAAAGGGGAAATTAAATTTAATGACATTGATACACAGGCGATGGAAAATATGGAGGAGATGGAGGACTTTAATGCTCAATAAGAGTGAATTGCTGATGTTTGAGAAATGGACAGAATTTAACATAAAGTTGGCTTACCAAATCATTATTAATGGTAAGCCACTTTTAATTAAACATTTAATTAACGTTGATTTATTTGGACATTAATTAATTTATAAAGTAACCTTGCTGCTTCTTGTTCATTTCTTGGAAGTTTCTCTAGGTTTAAATCAGGGATCATTCTAAACAACCTTGCGATCCTTGGTAAATGAAGGTTTGCTTTTCTAACACAATCCTCATTAACTAATAAATCCGGGCCTCCATACGCAAGAAGCTTACCATCTTTCATGATAATAATCGTGTCTGCCCAAGACACTGCAAAATCTACATCATGAGTAGAGAGAAGAATTGTTTTGCCCATAAAGTTCAAGCCTTGAAGAAGCGCAGCAACTTCATCTTGTCCTTGTGGATCAAGGTAGGACATTGGTTCATCAAGAATTACGATATCTGGGGTCATCGCTAAAATCCCTGCTATAGCCACCCGTTTCTTTTGTCCATAGCTAAGCTGGTAAGGAGCTTTTTGTTTAAACTCTAACATTCCTACCGAACCTAGAGCTACATTACATACCGCCTCAATCTCATCTTCTGACATCCCTAAATTCCTTGGGCCAAATTGAACGTCCTCCCAAACAGTCCCAGAGATGACCTGATCATCAGGATCCTGAAAGACTAAACCAACTTTCTGACGAATCGTTTTCGCACTTTTTTTATTTAAAGGGATACCCATAATCGAAATCGAACCTTGTTGTGGTAATTTTAACCCATTAAGATGGTGAAGGAATGTCGATTTGCCCGCACCATTTGGGCCAAGCAAAGCAATTTTTGCTCCAACCGGGATTTGTAGTGAAATATCCTCAATCGCAATAGTTGTATCAGGATAACTATACGTAACATTTTTTACATCGATCGCATACATTCCAATCACCTTCTTTAAGTTTGTCCACTCTAGGCGCACATTTTTACTAAAACTGTTCACGAAGGGTGCCTGGCACCCCTCCGTGAACAGTTTTGCTATGAGAACTTCTTGCCAAGCTTTCCAGCATCAACCATGGCTGCTAATACATCGGCGATAATCCGCGTACCAAGTAATGCGGTTTGGTCACTAACATCATATGGAGGTGATACTTCAACTAGCTCCATGCCACAAATACCTTCCCTAGCAACAATGTCTAAAAACTTTAAACCTTCCCGTGGTAAAAATCCGCCTGGTTCTGGCCATCCGGTACCAGGAACGAACCCTGCATCAAAGCTATCTATATCTACACTTAGGTATACTGCTTTTGCTCCACCAGACCATGCTTTTTCAAGAGCGATTTCTGCAACTTTTTCAATTCCTAATCTTTCAACATCATCTATTGAGATGGCTGTTGTACCGAACTTTCGAACATTTTGAACTGCTTCTCTTGGCACTTGCCATCCACCAATCCCTACTTGAACTAAGTTGGATGGTGGGGCATTAGGTATGTTGGTCGCATGGAACCAAGGTGTCGTATGCATCCGCTCATCCATATCCTTTTCCTGCAAATCGAGATGTCGATCCATATGAATAATTCCTACTTTACCATCGACATGTTCTGCGATTGCTCTTAAACATGGGTAACCAATCGCATGGTCTCCACCTAACATCACAGGTAACGTTCCTTGGGCAAAAACATGAGAAACTGCTTTATAAATTTGATCAAAGCTCTTTTCAATATTAGCGATTGTAAAGACGTCACCAACGTCACACATTTTTAGTGATTCTGCTAAATCAACGCCTTTTTCATAACTGTAACTCGTATACAATTTGGAGATGCGGCGCATTGCTTCAGGACCAAATCTCGCTCCTGCACGATACGTTGTTCCAATGTCAAACGGCACTCCAATAAATGCAACATCATACTCGCCAACTCTACGAACATCTTCTAAAAATGGTGTTCTTAAAAATGTTGGGATCCCTGCATAAGCAGGTCTAGGCTCTCTTGTGAATGTAGAAATTGTCCGATCACCAATAGACGGAGCAGCTTCTAAACCATACTTTACTGACCTTTGCAAAATCCTCTGATTTTCAATTTCTGGAATTTTCGCTTCTTTTTGCGCTTGTTCAATTCCTAATAAATCAGTTGTCCGGTCACTTTCTAGGGCTTTTTTCTTTCGAAAGCTTAAGCCATGATTATCGAAAAAACCCACCATGTATCACATCCTTTTCTCTTCAGATCCGATGCACTTCTTGTTGTATTTAAGTTAGAGGTAGGAGCACATACTAACACAATTATATTCGGCATTGCACTGGATGATGCCTATGAAAAACCTGTTTTTCTCTGTGGAACTAGCCCATTTTTTCCGCTTTTCTTCAAAAAATTAAGAAGCTGTATATTAATACAGCTTCAATTACTCATCATCTAAATTTTGAATGTTTACCTTTTTCTTAATAGGAGTTGACCTAATTAATCGATGTAAGTGAATAATTAACACACCACGTTGATAAGAGGCATCAACCTTATCATCTCTGACTGGATACGGTAACTCAACCGTTCGTTTAAATGGCCCTTGAGTAATCTCCTCCTGAATTAACCGAAAACCACTGTAATCGACATGGAGTGTACCTCTTACCTCAAGAGTCTTTTCATGTGCATATATGTCTACTTCTTCAAGCTTCAATCCTGGTAAAGCAAATATACATAAAACCTCGTTGCCAGATTCATAAATATTAAGTTTAGGACCATTATTATCAAAAATTATATTTTGAAAGTCCGAAAAAAAATCTTCTCCTAAAAAATTTGGTAACGCTTTTTTCCAATTGGCATTGCCATTACTTCCTCCGCTATTCATCGGGAAAAATTTATTCATCACTATACGCTCGCCTCCTTTTTCACTACATAGTTTATGAAAATTAGGCGCAATGTGTGCTTCAAAAAGTAGCTTGGCGCTAGGAGATCGACATTTATTACTGAAAACGCATATACTCTCTTATCTATAAACTGATCTATAAACTGAAAAAAAGATCTGCCTATACTATCCGTAGGCTCAAATCATTGGGCTAATAAAAAAGTGAATACTAGATATATATCCAGTATCCACCAATTTTTTTTATATCCAGAATAGCGATGCGCCTAATGCAAAACCACCAATGGCAGCAAGTGCAATTGGGAAAAACGGTCGGAAGCCCCAACGCGGACCCCAGCCCCAGCCTGGGTAGCCCCAACTATAACCAGCAACTCCACCAGATAGTGGCTCAATATATACAAATTGATGGTCTACATCTACAATTCTTCCAACATGCCTTTTGCCACACTTTTCAAAAATCGTGACAACCTGACCTCGATGCTTACAGCATAGTTCGTAGTAATGAGTCATTTTTTATCCCTCCATTTGTCCTATTTCCCTACTATATTATTTAAACAGGCATACAATTGACTGTGTGTTTACAACAATTTCGTCCTATTTTTTTTATAGACTCCCGAAAATCAATTGACTAGTTAAACACCCTACCAATTTAGTTTTAAATACATAAGCTATGGGTGATAGTGTAAAATTCATGAAATGTAAAATTATTTAATATAAAAGGAAAAAAAGGAGGGCAACATGTTTCCATTCAAAAATATGATGTTTCCACTTTCATCTATGTTTAAAAATAATCAAATGGGCTTTAACCCATTTGAATTACACAGTCAAATGATGAAACACCCGATGGCCAATGGTGGTCAATCGTTTCCGTTTAATATGATGACAAAAAATCCAATGGCTGGCGGGGGAAACCAAGGTTTTCCATTTAATATGGCAAAGCAAAATCAAATGCCTGGAGGGGCTCAATCTTCTCCCTTTAACATGGGGATGGGGAAGCAAAAAACAATGACCGGCGGAGCTCAATCGTTTCCGTTTAATATGATGCAGCAAAGCCCAATGGTTGGTGGTATAAATACGTTCCCGTTTAACTATGAAAACCAACCAGTTCAAGAAGAAAACCCATTCTCTAATAATTTTTTTCAAAGCCAAACTCCACAACAAATACAAAACCAACAAAATCCAGGCCATAATCAACAGGCAGCGCCATCTCAATTCCCTTATTCACTAATCAGAGATCAAAATGGCAATATCGATTTTAATAAAATAGGGAACGGTGTTCAATCAACACTAGGCCTTGTTGGGCAAATGGGACCTATGTTTAAACTGTTTAGTGGATTTTTCAGATAGGAAACGTGGGGATTTAAAAAAGACTCTATCTATTTCGCTCTTAACGTAAACTATGCGACGGTTTAATTTATACCTCTCGCTATCTTGGCAATAAATAACCTTCTACACCCTTTTAAAAATCATTTGACCATTTACCAAGATAGCGACCATGAGGCTGGATTGGTTGTAGTGCGTTGGCTTTGATAACCCTAGAGACAAGTTCATATATTCACTAGAGGGTTCCTAACTCTCTATTATATGCTTTCTCATATGCAACGTATCTCCTAATAGCTCTTTATGAAACTCTATGCCGTTCCATCTAATTAACGAAAGGCTTGTTCCCTCAATAAATGGTGGATCCCACATTTTTTCGATCGGTATATTCCAAAAAAATGACATAAGGGCCTTAATAACGACTCCATGCGTGACAATCAAGATGTTTCCACTACTATTGGTTTCAAGGATATTTTTCATTGCTTTTTCGACGCGGATTTTGAATTCACTCAAACTTTCTGCATTATGGGGGAGATGGTTGTATTTATGAGGTGCCAACCAAAAGTTAGAATACTCTTCTTGGAAGTCTTCTTCAATCTCTGCTTGCGTCCTTCCTTCCCATTCGCCAAAGGAGATCTCTTTTAATTCTTCAACAACGACAATTGGAATTTCCCTATCTAAACATATGTATTTTGCAGTGTTTAAAGCCCGGTTACTTGAACTTGAATAAATAGTTGTAAACTCAAATTCAGATAACCTATTTCCTAACAAAACCGCATTCTCTACTCCTTCGTCTGTTAATTCTGAATCTCTCCAACCTTGCAGACGATTTTCCCTATTCCACTTTGTTTCTCCATGGCGAGTTAAATAAATGTTGAGCATGAATACCTCCTATAAAAAAATAAATCTCTAATAATCGTAGTATAGTATGAAAATTATAATAGCGTCAGAAAAAAGTAAAATCCTCATCAATTAAGAAAAAAGAGGCTCGGACAAAAAGTATCTGACACCACGCGCAGGCCCTAGTAAATATAGACAGTTAAAATTATCAAATGTCTATATTCGGTTCCTGGCAGTGTCTGAAACTTTGTTATGTCCCAGCCTCCTATACTTATTCCCTTGAGTACATGAATGATCTTTACTTATCAGTACTAAGTTCCTTGTTTAACTGAACTTCTTTAACACGCTCAAGTGTCATTTCATAGCCGTCATTTCCATAGTTTAAGCAACGCTTAACACGGGAAATTGTTGCTGTACTAGCACCTGTCTCCGCCTCAATTTTTTGATATGTAAAGCCTTCACGGAGCATCCGTGCAACTTCTAGACGTTGTGCCAATGATTGAATTTCGTTGATCGTACAAAGATCATCAAAAAATTGATAACATTCTTCCAAATTTTTCAAACTTAAGATCGATAAAAATAATTGATCCAATTCTTTTCCTCTTAATTTATCAATTTGCACACTACTTCATCCTTTCGTGTTATGTCTGTACCTACTTATTGAATACTTACTTTAGAATTTAGTTCAGGAACAACATTAATCCATGTTTTCCCTCTTAGGAAACCAAGTGATTGGTCATTTTTGAATGGCAAAATTTGTCCATCAACATTTTTCCATTGAACTGCCTGGTACACACCATTTTGGATTAGAAAACCGTCTCCGCCGGAAGAAATATCGATGGCTCTACGCCCTTGCTTGTCGAGAATTTCATGGCTCATTTCAACAATGAAGATATTGTCGATGAGAACCGGATTTTCGGTTTCAAGATCAACGCTTTGTTCTTCTCCAACAATCCGAATATATTTTTTTTGATCAAGATCATATTCATATATAACATTATTAGCATCGCTACCATAATTAATGCTAACTTGAAGAGCCTTTTCACCATCCAAGACTATATCAGCCTCTAAAAAGGGCAATGTCGGTACTTCGGCTTCTAATGAGTACTTCTCGTTTTCTGTAGCCTTGAGCAGATCCTCATAGCTTGTATACATGTTATGCGGTGCCTTTCTTGCCGATGAGCGGGAGAAAAAGCGACCATCATACTTTAAGCCACTAATAAAATCGACCTTTTTTTCATCAAACATCGCAATTGCTTGCGGGCTCCCACCTGCTGAAACATAAATTCCCTTGTAACCGTTATTTAAATGAATATAATAATCTCTCGCACTACGAACCGGTCCAATTATTTCTGGTTTTTCACTATGGAAAAATGCAAGTAAGCGAGTAATCGTCGCTTCAGACAATACTTCGTACACTAAATCAGCTTGATAAAGACCTGACTGAGGTCTCGCTGCATGACTATTTTCAATCATTACACCGAATGCTCGGTATTCGGCTTCATCATCTTTCTCCAGCCCAGTTAATGGGTAGCTGTTAACATACACTTCTTTCTCTGGTGGTTGATCAACTTCGACTGGTTCTTCTTGAACTTCTTTTGGTTCTTCCTTACTACAAGCAACCATAAACAAAACTAATAGTAAAAAAATCATTCCTTTAGTAAGCCTTTTCATTCTCTACCATTCCTTTACATTAATGCTTCCTTTTATAGTTTAACGCATAATCGAAGGAAAGAGTACAGTTTTCTTCTTCACATCATAAATCCCTCTTTGCGTTACTCGGATATACGGTAAATGCGTTGATGAAAAAAACAAAAGACTATAAATTGGATCTTCAAATTGGTAGCCCCTAACCTTCAATGCCTGAACAAGCTGTTTTTCTTCCGTAATCACTTCTTCAAACCGTTTGTTTGACATCACTCCATATAACTCTAGCTTTATACTATTTATCACCCTCCCATTTTCAATTAAGACAATCCCACCTTGTTGCTTCTTCAATTGCTGGAAAGCTAATAACATATCATTCTTATTTTTTCCGATAATGATAATATCCCCAGTGTTTGAATAGGAAGAGGCGAATCCAGAAACTGTTTTTGCAAATCTTTTCACGACAGTATTAATAATCCAACGCCCATTACGATCGATCATCATGAAAAAACTTTCGTCACTTTCAGCTGCGATCTCATCTTTTGTGACATCAATGGAGATTTGATAAGGTTTAAGAATAACTGCATTGACCATTTCAATTCCAAGAGGCATTGAAAAATGCATATCATTCCTAGTTAACTCAAAATCTAACTTCAATGGAGTGACTCCATAATTCGCCCATGGAAATGCTATTTTTGGATAGCATTCTACTCCTTCTTTCTTGACCCAGTTCCCTTTTGCCAAAACAGCCACAGGACGAGGGTTCGTTTTCTTCTCTAAGATATTAATATGAGCTATCCTCCCAGGAGCAATCATTCCTAAACAATCATCTAAATGATAATGACGCGCTACATTATAAGTGGCCATTGCATAAGCCTCAGCATCAGGTAACCCCTTATCTATAGCAATTGAGATTAATAAGTCCATAAATCCCTGTTCATAAAAACTAGGAGGAGATCCATCAGTGGTCATCAACACATTACTATAATCATCTAGGCCAAGCTCTAATAATTCATCCAATAGTCTAGGAAGATCAGGACGGATCGAAGAGTGCCTTAATGATGTCGTATAGCCCATATCCAACCTCATTAGCGCTTCTTTTCCCGTCATTGCCTCATGATCACTATTCACACCTAACAAAGCCATCTGGGTTAAAGTTCGTTCAGACGCTCCAGGCAAATGCCCTTCTATAGGCTTAGAAATTCTTTTCGTTTCTTGCATCCAGTGAAGCATACTATCATCACCGTGCAGAACTTTAGGCCATGCTGTTAACTCACCTCCTTGAACAACTAAGGGATGTTCAAGCCATGCTTTCATATTTGAATAAGAAAATTTTTCTTCTTCGTGTAACAATTCTGTTTGAGCATCATACCTGCACCACCAAAACATAGATGTCGGTAACTTATCTAGGTCCTCAATCATTGTAAGCGCTTTCTTTTTATCTGTATTTAAAAACCATACTAAGTTGTCGTTTATCAGTGTTGTTGTCCCACGGACTGATGCATATTCAGCAAGTGTCTGGGGATTATATAACTGAAACGGGTGAGCATGATGTTCAATATATCCAGGAACAAGAAAACGATCAGTGCAGTCAATTATTTCTGTGCTTTCCATATTTAAAGGCATGTCGTTGCCCACATAAATAATTCGATCTTCGTATATCCATATATTCGCTTGTAGCCATTTCTTTCGCACACTATTTAAATAGGTCGCATTTACCAAACAAATTGTTGGTGCTACCTCACCGCGAATGATTTGAAGCTGCTTACGAATTTGTTTTTTTGTCCAGCGCTCAAACCTTTCTGCCATTTTGATCACCCAATTCTAAGTATATTATTTATAAAGAAAAATCAATTATTTGTGTAAAATGTGTTTCCACTATAGTAACACATTTTGTTCATTTAACACATTAAAGTTTTTTTACAAATATTAATTGGTATAGAAAAAATAAGGAGTTGTGAATCGCCATGAGAAAAATAACACCAAATATTGGGATCGTTAATGCATTAATTAGAATTACTTGTGGATTTACTTTGTTAGCTTGGGGTACTTCAAAGCTTGTAAAACGCCCATTAAGTAACACACCTTTAATAGTAGTAATGATGGGGGCAATGAAAGTCGCAGAAGGTATCACACGTTTCTGTCCGTTAACATACCTTTTCGAGGAAAAAATGACAGAAATGACAAATGGAAACAATAACGAATTTGATGAGTTAATTAATCAAAGCTAAGTAGAATTTACCATCATTATTATATTAAAAATAAGAGGCTGTCCCTAAAGCAAAGTATTAGTCACCATCTACTAAAAATAGAATGTCTACAAACATGCAATTCTATTATTACATCAGGTGGGCTTAAACTTAAGGAACAGCCTCATCTATCTTAAGTGAAAGAGGAGTTGCGAATATGTTTAATTTTGAGTTTGCATTAGATAGCTTGTTTATTTATGTGTTATTAATCGGCTGTGTTGTTGCCTTAGTTTATTTTTATACGAGAAAGAAACGTGGTAGTAGACCTTAACTATTTTGCATTTGTTTAATGGCTTTACTGCCGATGTCATTACGGTAAAAAAGTGCTTCTGTTTGTATCTTTGTTAGCTCTTTATAAACCGCTTTTTGTGCTTCAAAAAGGGTTGGAGCATGATGTGCAAGTAGTAATACTCTACCGCCATTCGTCACAAAATCACCATTCTCTTTTTTCGATCCTGCATGGAAAACAAATGTTTCTTTTGTTACGTTCTCTATACCTGAAAACTTCTTACCTTTTTCATAGCTTGCAGGATAACCTTTGGAAGCAAGAACTACTCCAACAACCGCATTGTTTGACCAAGTCAGCTCGACTTTCTCTCCATTTAAGAGACTTAGTAAAACTTCAACTAGATCATTTTTTAAGCGAGGTAGAACAACTTGTGTTTCAGGATCACCAAAACGCGCATTAAATTCAATGACTTTTGCACCTGTTGCTGTCATCATAAGTCCCGCATATAAAATCCCTGTAAACGATCTTCCTTCTTGCTTCATCGCCTTTGCCATCGGAACTAAAACTTTTTCTACTGCTTCTTCTACATCCTTCTGGCTAAATTGTGGAACTGGTGAATATGCACCCATCCCACCTGTATTTGGTCCCTTATCACCATCAAAGGCCCGCTTATGATCTTGAGCACCTACCATCGGAATGACAACCTCATCATTCACAAACGCCATTAATGAAAGCTCTTCACCAGCTAAAAATTCCTCAATAACTACTTTCTTTCCAGCCTCACCAAAAACATTTTTCTGTAACATATCATCAAGAGCTGTGATTGCCTCAAGCTCCGTCATTGCAACAATTACACCCTTACCTGCTGCAAGTCCATCGGCTTTAATGACAATTGGAGCTCCTTTGTCTTTCACATAGGCTTTCGCTGCATCAAACGTCGTAAATGTTTCAAAAAATCCTGTTGGAATATTGTATTTTCTCATCATTTCTTTTGCAAACGTTTTACTACCTTCAATAAGAGCAGCTTCTTGCCGTGGCCCAAATACAAGTAAATCATTTTCTTGGAAAGCATTTACTAATCCATTAAGCAAAGGTACTTCAGGGCCAACAATCGTTAATCCTATATTTTCATCCTTTGCAAATTGAATCAGTCCAGCAGTATCACTCTCAGATATCGGAACCAGTTTTGCCACATCAGTCATTCCATCATTACCTGGCGCAACAAACACTTGCACAACCTTTTTACTTTGCGCACATTTCCAAGCAATAGCATGCTCACGACCACCACTACCAATAACTAATACTTTCAAAACCGTTCCCCCTTTTTATGTAAAATGTAGAATTTAGAATGCTTTTAGTAAAGCTTTCGGAGCTAAACTATCATCTCTTCTAAATTCTACATTTTGAAGTTATCTTTTAATGTTTAAAATGCCTTACGCCTGTCATTACCATTGCAATGCCTAGCTCGTCAGCTTTTTTGATTGAGTCTTCGTCACGGATTGAGCCACCTGGTTGGATAATCGCTGTTACACCAGCAAGACCAGCTGCTTCAACTGTATCGTTCATCGGGAAGAATGCATCAGATCCCATAACAGAACCAACGACATTTTCGCCAGCTTGTTCAATCGCAATTTTCGCTGAGCCAACGCGGTTCATTTGTCCAGCACCAACACCAACTGTCATATCATCCTTCACTAAAACAATCGCATTAGATTTTACGTGTTTGACAACTTTCCACGCCATTTTCAGCGCTGCCCATTCTGCTTCTGTTGGCTCACGCTTTGTTGCAACAGTTGCATTTGCTTCCTCAAGACCATACGTATCCTCATCTTGAATTAACAGGCCACCATGAATCGATGTTAAACGCTTTTCAACTTTCGCCTCAGTTGTAAAAGGTATTGTTAACAAACGGAGATTTTTCTTCGACTTTAGGACTTCTAATGCCTCTTCTGTAAACGAAGGCGCAATAATAATTTCTAAAAATATTTCCTTCATTTTTAAAGCCGTAGCGGCATCTACTTCCTTGTTAAGTGCGACAATACCACCAAAGATTGAAACTGGATCAGCTGCATATGCTTTGTCATAGGCTTGCTCAATCGTTTTACCAACACCTACTCCACATGGATTCATATGCTTGATTGCCACAACTGCTGGCTCAGTAAATTCTTTAATAAGGGCTAAAGCGGCGTCAGCATCATTAATATTGTTGAATGAAAGCTCCTTCCCATGTAACTGGGTACCGTTAGCAATCGAACTCTCTGCTCCTAACGGCTTTTTGTAAAATGCTGCTTTTTGATGAGGATTTTCACCGTAGCGCAGATCTTGTTTTTTCTCAAATGTTACTGTTAAAGACTCTGGCGCATCTTCTTTAACTTCTCTCGTTAAATATTCAGCAATTACAGCATCGTAAGCAGCTGTATGACGGAATACTTTTGCAGCCAAGCGTCCACGTGTTTCATCGTTAACTGCACCATCTGTTTTTAACTGTTGAATGACGTCTTCATAGTCAGTAGGATCAACAACCACCGTTACGTGCTTATGATTTTTGGCTGCAGCTCGAAGCATACTCGGACCACCAATATCAATGTTTTCAATCGCATCAGCAAACGTTACGTCAGGTTTAGCAATTGTTTGTTGAAATGGGTAAAGATTAACTACGACTAAATCAATTGGTTGAATTTGATGTTTTTCTAGTTGAGCTAGGTGATCGTTACTCTCACGCATTGCAAGTAAGCCACCGTGAATATTCGGGTGAAGTGTTTTTACACGTCCGTTTAGAATTTCTGGAAATCCAGTCACTTCGGAAATTCCGATGACAGGGATTCCAGCTTCTTGAATGGCTTTCTTTGTTCCGCCTGTTGAGACAATCTCAACACCAAGTTCAACTAACTGACGAGCAAAAGGGACAATCCCTTCTTTATTTGAAACACTAATAAGGGCACGTTTCATTGAGTGTTAAACCTCTCTTTCAACTTTATGTTCATTTAATATTTTCCCTATTACCTTAGGGTACAACTGATGCTCTATTTTTTGGATCTTTGTTCGTACTTCTTCAATTGAGTCGTTTTCTTCGATAAATATTGGTGCTTGAGCAATAATTGGACCTGTATCCATTCCAGAATCAACATAGTGTATTGTTACTCCAGTTACTTTCACCTTTGCCTCGTAAGCCTGCTCAATAGCATTTTTACCTGGAAATGATGGTAATAACGAAGGATGAATGTTAACGATTCGACCTTCGTAAGCTTCTAGGAGCGTTTCACCAATTAATCTCATGTACCCTGCTAAAATAATCCATTCAATATTTAGCGCTTGAAGCTGTTGTAAAATAACTTGTTCAAACGCTTGTTTCGATTCGAAGTTTTTTGGCGTAAATTGAAAGACTTCAATACCATGCTGTTTTGCTCGCTCGATTGCAAAGGCATTTGGCTTATCGCTTACAAGAAGGGCGATTTCTGTATCAAGTTCGCCGTTTTGGCTTGCATCGATCATTGCCTGAAAGTTAGTGCCACTACCGGAAGCAAATACGGCTATCTTTTTCATTCAAAAAGACCTCCTATATGGACACCTTCCCCAATGCTGACACGACCAAGAATAAAGGCTTTCTCTCCTAGTCGTTCTAACTCCTTAATTGCTGCAACTGCATCTTCTTTTGCAATTACTAGTACCATGCCAATCCCCATATTAAACGTAGAGAACATGTCTTGATACGATAACTGCCCTTTCTCTTTTAATAGATCAAAAATTGGCTGAATTGGCCAAGAACCATAATCAATTTCCGCTTTAAAACCAGAAGGTAACGTGCGTGGGATATTTTCATAAAAGCCACCACCAGTAATGTGAGAAAGACCTTTGATTGGAAACTGCTTTAGTACTTCTAAGAGCGGTTTTACATATATTCTTGTTGGCGTTAAAAGCTCTTCGCCTAATGTTTTATTTAAATTCCCATAAGTTTCTTGTAAACTAAGATTCGCTTCTTCTAAGAGCACTTTTCGGACGAGTGAAAAGCCATTACTATGAAGACCATTAGAGGAGAGGCCTACAATCACATCACCTTCAGTAATTGTATTACCAGTTAGAAGCTTTGATTTTTCAACAATACCGACAGAAAAACCAGCTAGGTCATACTCTTCACCGTCATATAAACCTGGCATTTCTGCTGTCTCGCCACCAATAAGTGCACACCCAGCTTGTTCACAACCGTCTGCAATTCCTTTAACGATCGCTTCAATCTTGGCTGGTTCTGCCTTTCCACAAGCTATGTAATCTAAAAAATAAAGTGGCTCAGCTCCTTGGACAACGATATCATTGACACACATTGCAACCGCATCAACGCCAATCGTATCGTGTTTATCAAGCATGAAAGCAAGCATTAACTTTGTTCCGACACCATCCGTACCAGATACTAAAACGGGTTCCTTTAGGTGTTTAAAGCTTGAAAGTTCAAACATCGCCCCAAATGATCCTAATCCACCTAATACTTCCGGACGAATTGTCCTTTTTACATGCTTTTTCATCCGCTCTACAGCTTCGTAACCAGCCTCAATATCTACTCCCGCTTGTTTATATGCACTAGACATAGTAACCTCCAATTTAAATGAATGCAGAATTAATGAATTTCATAATTCTATATTATTGCCATTTAGATACTATATGCAGTCGCTTAAGACCACTCGCAACTACATATAGTTTTATACGGCTCATTTTTGGTAATTATAAAATTCACTCGAATGTAGAAATTATACGAGGCGCACAGTTTCTACATTCTGAATCGAAATTATCCTCTTAGCAACAGTTATTTACCGTCTTTTCCTCTTTCTCTTCTAAATCATGAAGTGCTGTTGGGTATTTACCTGTAAAGCAAGCAAGACATTGACCATTGTTAGCGTGATCCGTTTTTCTACCTACACCAGACAGTAAACCTTCGACACTTATGAAGGCTAATGTGTCAGCGCCAATCTCCTGGCGAATTTCTTCGACACTTTTCGTAGCTGCAATGAGCTCAGAGGTTGATGATGTATCAATTCCATAAAAGCATGGATTTGTTATCGGAGGTGCACTTATACGGACATGAACTTCTTTCGCCCCTGCTTCACGCAATAGATGAACAATTCGTCTACTTGTCGTACCACGAACGATCGAGTCATCAATCATAACTACTCGCTTTCCTTCGACAACACCGCGAACTGCTGACAACTTCATTTTTACACCTTGTTCCCTCAATTCTTGGGAAGGTTGAATGAATGTTCGACCAACATAACGGTTTTTAATTAACCCTAACTCATAAGGAATTCCAGACTGCTCGGCAAATCCAATTGCCGCTGAGATACTTGAATCAGGGACACCAGTAACTACATCAGCGTCGATTGGAAACTCCATAGCAAGTTGTTTGCCTAGACTTTTCCTCGCAGTATGAACATTGATTTCATCAACATTACTATCTGGTCTAGCGAAATAAATATATTCCATACTGCAAATTGAACGATGAATCGGTTCGCTAAAGCGTTCTGAACGTAGCCCCTCATCATCAATAATAATCAATTCCCCAGGCACGACTTCTCTTTCAAAGGTAGCTCCTACGACATCAAAAGCACATGTTTCTGAAGCAATCACATAGGCTTCACCTAATCTAGCGATCGAAAGCGGACGTAGCCCGTTTGGATCCAAAGCAACCATTAGTTTATCTTCTGTCATGACCATAAAGGCGTACGCACCCTTCACCTGGGTCAACGCACTTTTTACACGGTCGACAATTGGCAAATCACTACTTCTTTTAATTAAGTGAGCTAATACTTCTGTATCTGACGTTGTATGAAAAATGCTACCTTGACTTTCTAGCTCACGCTTTAGACTATTGGCATTAACTAAGTTTCCGTTATGCGCTAATGCTAGACTGCCTGTTTGCGAGTTAAATAATAAGGGCTGGGTATTCGCTAGGCCACCACCACCTGCTGTCGAGTATCGTACATGTCCGATCGCACCTTTACCATGTAATGTGTCTATTTCTCCCTTAGAGAAAACTTCAGTAACAAGTCCTAGCCCTTTATGAATTTTTAATGTTTCTCCATCAGTAACAACAATTCCAGTTCCCTCTTGACCACGATGTTGGAGGCTGTGTAAACCATAGTAAGTAATTTGAGCAGCATCAGAATGCCCCCATACTCCGAATACCCCACACTCCTCATTTAGGCCTTTTATTTCAGCAAACATGGAATGGCCCCTCTCCAAGCTTCTTGTAACTCTGAAGTTTCTACTTGAATAATCGACTCACCACTTTCGTTTACAATCGAAAGCTCTGCTTCTTTCACAACTTCACCGATACAAGTTGCGTCTACTAATTTCTCAAACTCTGCTTTCTTCTCAGCAGGGACAGAAACGACAAAACGACTTTGACTCTCAGCAAATAAAGCTGCAACAGTCTCACCAGTAATCGTTACTTTCGCGCCAACGTTACCATCCATGATGCATTCTGCTACCGCTACAGCTAATCCACCTTCTGCAACATCATGTGCTGAAGCAACAAGTCCTGCGCGAATTGCTGTTAATAATTGTTCTTGTAATTTCTTCTCTACGTTTAAATCAATACTCGGAGATTTACCTGAAATTTCACCATTTACAAGCTTTTGAAGCTCACTTCCACCAAATTCAGGCTTTGTTTCACCGATTAAATAAATTAGATCTCCGGCATTTTTGAAGCTTTGCGTTGTTATATAAGCTAAATCTTCAATAAGCCCTACCATACCAATGACCGGTGTCGGGTAAACGGCTACGCCACTTCTTTCGTTATAAAGCGAAACGTTCCCTCCAATGACCGGTGTCTCAAGAACTCGACATGCTTCACTTAACCCATCCGTTGATTTTTCAAGTTGCCAGAAGATCTCAGGTTTTTCTGGATTACCATAGTTTAAACAATCTGTTAATCCAAGTGGTTGAGCTCCAGAGCAAACTAGATTTCTTGCTGCTTCAGCTACGGCAATTTTACCACCCATTTCTGGATCTAAGTAAAGGTAACGGGAATTACAATCTGTTGTCATCGCAAGCGCCTTATTTGTATCACGGATCCGAAGAACTGCTGCATCTGAACCAGGGCAAACAACTGTATTTGTTCGCACCATATAATCGTACTGGTTGTAGACCCATTCTTTACTCGCAATTGTTGGCTGTGCTAACAATTGTAAAAGCATTTCTTTCATATCCTCTACTTTTGGAATTTCAAGTTCTTGTTGTTGGAATCTTCTGAAATAATCAGGTTCACTTGATGGCTTGTGATACACAGGTGCATCTTCTGCTAATGCATCAACAGGAACTTCAGCTGCTACTTCTCCTTTAAAGATAAGGCGAAGCATTTTATCGTCCGTTACGGTACCAACTACTTTTGATAATAAGCCCCAACGATCAAAGATAGCTTTGATTTCGTCTTCTCGGCCCTTTTTAACAACGATTAACATCCGTTCTTGAGATTCTGACAGCATCATCTCATATGGAGTCATACCTATTTCACGTTGTGGTACTTCATCTAAATTCATTTCAATTCCAGAGCCAGCTTTACTTGCCATTTCCGCAGATGAAGATGTAAGACCAGCTGCACCCATATCTTGAATTCCAACAAGTGCATCTGACTTAATTAACTCTAGGCAAGCTTCAAGAAGTAATTTCTCCATAAATGGGTCACCAACTTGAACTGCTGGACGCTTTGCATCTGAGTCTTCATCTAATTCTTCTGATGCAAACGTCGCACCATGAATGCCATCACGTCCAGTGCTAGCACCTACGTACATTACCGAGTTGCCGACACCTTTTGCTTGACCTTTTTGAATATCTTTATGATTAATTAATCCAACACACATTGCATTTACTAGTGGGTTCCCTTCATAGCATGAGTCAAATTGAATTTCCCCACCAACAGTCGGAATACCAATACAGTTCCCATAACCTGCAATACCTGCAACTACTTCTTCAAACAAATACTTAACTTTTGGAGACTGAAGCTCACCAAAGCGTAATGAGTTTAATAACGCAATTGGACGTGCCCCCATTGAGAAGATGTCACGAATAATTCCACCAACACCAGTTGCTGCGCCTTGGTAAGGTTCAATTGCTGATGGATGGTTATGACTTTCAATTTTAAATACAACAGCTTGATCATCATTAATATCAATAATTCCTGCGCCTTCACCTGGTCCTTGCAGAACACGCTCTCCAGTGATTGGGAATTTTCTTAGTAATACTTTTGAATTTTTATAAGAACAATGCTCGCTCCACATCACTGAAAAGAGGCCAGTTTCTGTCCAGTTAGGCAGGCGACCAAGAATATTTTCTACTAGTTGGAATTCATCGTCACTTAGGCCCATTTCTCGATAAAGGCCTTTTTCTTTAATCATTTCCGCTGTTGGTTCTTTAAGTAGTAAGGACATGTGATTCCCTCCAGTTTCGTAAAATCGACTTAAATAATAGTAACCCATCTTTACTACCAAGAAGCGGATCAACGGCACGCTCAGGATGTGGCATCATACCAAGAACATTACCTTGTTCGTTTGTAATCCCAGCAATGTCACTAATTGACCCATTTGGATTGTTTTTATATTTGAAAACAATTTGCGAATTCTCTTCAAGGCACTTAAGTGTTTCGGCATCACAGTAGTAGTTTCCTTCACCGTGAGCAACAGGTATAGTAATCTCTTGCTTTTGATCATAGCCTGTTGTAAACATAGTTTCATTATTTTCTACTACTAACGTTACAGGACGACAAATGAACTTTAAGTTTTGATTACGGCGCATCGCACCTGGAAGAAGCCCTGCTTCGAGAAGAACTTGAAATCCATTACAAACACCAAGAATTGGCTTTCCTGCTTGAGCAGCTTCCTTAACGGCTTCCATTACATTCGAAAACCTAGCAATTGCACCACAGCGAAGGTAGTCTCCGTAAGAAAAGCCTCCTGGTAATAAAATTCCATCAAAACGGTCTAAGTCCGTTTCAGTATGCCAAACGTATTCAACTTCTTCTCCAAGCTCATCACGAATCGCATGGTACATATCTACATCACAGTTTGATCCTGGAAAGACGATGCAAGCAAATCTCATGAAGGAACTACCTCCTCGATTTCATAACGGTAATCTTCAATAACTGTATTTGCTAGTAGCTTCTCGCACATCTCTTTCACACGAACATCAACATCTTTTTCACTTTTTGCCAACGTCAGTTCCATATATTTACCGATACGAACTTCCTGTACTTCATCATACGTCAACGCATGAAGTGATGACTGAACTGCAATTCCTTGTGGATCTAGAACGCTCTCTCTTAAAGTGATATATACCTTTACTTTGTACATGATGATCCTCCTAGTCTCGTTAAAATTTCTTCATATCCTTCTGTTAAACTACCAAGATTACGACGGAATAAATCTTTATCAAACTTTTGATTCGTATGAATATCCCAAAGTCTACAAGTGTCTGGGGAAATTTCATCTGCTAATAGAATTTCTCCTTCATTATTTACACCAAATTCAAGCTTAAAATCTACTAATCTTACATTAACTTCTTTAAACAACTGTAGTAAAAACTCATTAACTCGTAACGCAATACCGCGAATGACTTGTAATTGTTCAGGTGTTGCAATCTTTAAAAGGCGAATGTGATCTTCATTTATTAGCGGATCACCTAAGGCATCATCTTTATAGTAAAATTCAATGATTGGTGCTTCAAGCGAAATTCCCTCTTTCATCCCTAAACGGTTTGCAAGGCTACCAGCCGTGACATTGCGGACAACGACTTCTATTGGAACAATTTCCACTTTTTGAACAAGCTGTTCTGTATCCGATAGCTTTTCAATAAAGTGATTGTTAATACCCGCTTGTTTTAAAGCCTCAAAGATTTGAGAAGTAATTAAGTTATTTAGCCTTGATTTACCAGCAATCTTATCCTTCTTTTCACCGTTAAAGGCCGTGGCATCATCTTTGTATTCCACCCATAAAACATCTGGATCGTCAGTCAAATAAATTCTTTTAGCTTTACCTTCATATAAAAGCTCATTTTTTCCCACGGTTCGCCCTCCAAATTCAAGTTTGTCGTTCGGGAGTAGCATAAATGCAATCTCCCAAACAACTGAACATTCTTACTTATATAAGTCCAAGTCTTTCAAAAATCGTATCTACATGTTTTAAATGGTGATTGTAATCAAAGCAATCCGTAATTTCTTCTTTACTTAGTAGGGATGTAATTTTCTCATCTTCCTCTACTAGTTCACGGAATTGTACACCGCGTTCCCAAGCTTCCATTGCTTTCGGTTGAACAAGATCATATGCTTCTTCACGAACCATTCCTTTATCAATAAGTGAAAGCAGAACCCTTTGCGAGTAGATTAATCCATATGTTCTTGTCATATTGCGTTTCATATTTTCCGGGAACACAGTTAAATTTTTCACGATATTACCAAAACGATTTAGCATGTAATTTAACGCGATTGTCGCATCCGGGATGATAATACGTTCTGCTGATGAATGAGAAATATCTCTCTCATGCCATAGTGCTACATTTTCATAGGCTGTTACCATATGGCCGCGAAGAACACGGGCAAGACCAGTCATATTCTCTGACCCGATTGGGTTACGTTTATGAGGCATCGCTGACGAACCCTTTTGTCCTTTAGCAAAAAACTCTTCAACTTCGCGAGTTTCACTTTTTTGTAAACCACGTATCTCAACAGCCATTTTTTCAATAGAAGCTCCGATTAGTGCTAATGTACCAATATAGTGTGCGTGACGATCACGTTGTAATGTTTGCGTTGAAATTGAAGCACGTTCTAAACCTAAGTTTTCACAAACATATTGTTCAACAAATGGATCGATATTTGCATATGTCCCAACAGCACCTGAGATTTTTCCGACTCTGACACTGTCAGCTGCTTGCTTAAATCTCTCAAGATTACGTTTCATTTCCTCATACCATAACGCTATCTTTAAGCCAAATGTTGTTGGCTCAGCATGAACACCATGAGTACGTCCCATCATGACTGTATCTTTATGTTCAATCGCTTTATTTTTTAAGACCTCAATAAAGTTGTTTAGATCCTTTTCTAAAATTTCATTGGCTTGCTTAAGTAAGTATGATAAAGCTGTATCAACTACGTCAGTTGATGTTAACCCATAATGAACCCATTTTCTTTCTTCACCAAGGGTTTCTGAAACAGCTCTAGTAAAAGCAACAACATCATGTCTTGTCTCTTGTTCGATTTCTAAGATCCGCTTTATGTCAAATGAAGCATTATCTCTAATCTTTTTTACATCTTCTTTAGGTATATCTCCTAACTCAGCCCAAGCTTCACAAGCTACTATTTCGACCTCTAACCAAGCTTTAAAGCGATTTTCCTCTGTCCATATTGCGCCCATTTCAGGTCTTGTGTAACGTTCAATCATTTGCTTACCTCCATTTTTTCCTCGTTCCATATTTGCAGTGAATCGACTAATTCCAGTGCTTCTTCAACCGTTTCAGCGAGGACAGTTAAGTGTCCCATCTTTCTACCCTTTTTTGCAACAGCCTTACCGTACAAATGTAAGTGCGCACAAGAAAGATGTTGAATATTTTCTAGCACCTTTGCTAAGTGTTCACCTAATATATTAACCATTACTGCAGGCTTTAGTAAATCTGTATGACCAAGCGGCCAATTACAGATCGCTCGAATGTGTTGATCAAACTGAGACGTGACACACGCATTGATTGTATAATGACCAGAGTTATGAGGTCTTGGAGCGACTTCATTTACATAAATCTCACCCTCTGTCGTTAAAAACATTTCAACAGCAAGGGTTCCTACTAATTCAAAAGAGTTTGCTAAATGAAGGGCAACCTCCTCCGCTTTAGCTGCGATCTCCGTTGTAACTCTTGCTGGCACAATCGACATATGTAATATGTTATTTTGATGAATGTTTTCGGCTAACGGAAACGTTTTGGCTTCACCTGCAGGGTTTCTTGTTACAATAACCGAAAGTTCCTTTTCAAAGGTAAGCCACTTCTCTAAAACCAATTCACCATGAGAAGTTAACTCCTCATAACCTTTTTGTAGATCTTCAGCGCTTTTAATTACGAATTGGCCTTTACCATCGTAACCACCACGACATGTTTTCAACACTGCTGGCAAACCTAATTTCTTCACACCGTCTCGCAGATCTTCTAATGAACTAACTAGATAATATGGTGCGACTCGAATTCCTACTGCTTCAATCGCTAGCTTTTCTTTGCCACGATGCTGAGTAATTGTGAGTAACTTACTACCTTGTGGCAAGTTACCGTTTTCTTCGAGCCAATTAGCAGTTTGACTATCTATATTTTCAAATTCATAGGTTAGTACATCGCAATTGTTTAATAGCTGTTTTGCACCGTCTAAGTCATCATAGGCTGCCACAATTTCAATATCCGCAACTTGACCGCAGGGAGAGCTTTCATTCGGCTCTAACACCGCAATTCCAAAACCCATTTCACGGGCCGATAGCGCCATCATGCGTCCTAACTGCCCACCACCTAAAATACCTATTGTATTCCCAGGTAAGATTATGTTTTTCACAGCTCTTCACTCATTTCTAAGACCCGTTTAGTAATTTGGGCTCTTCTTTCGGTTACCGCAGCCTCAATTGTATTATCTTCTGTAGCCAGCATTTGCGCAGCAAGTAACCCCGCATTTTCTGCGCCTGCTTTTCCGATGGCAACTGTTGCTACTGGAATTCCTCCAGGCATCTGCACGATAGACAGGAGTGAATCTAGGCCATTAAGTGCCTTTGACTGAACTGGAACTCCAATGACAGGTAAGATCGTTTTCGCGGCAACCATACCTGGTAAATGAGCTGCACCTCCAGCACCCGCAATAATTACTTTTAAGCCCCGTTCCTTCGCTGTCTCAGCATAGCTAAACATTAAATCAGGAGTACGATGTGCCGATACGACTCGTTTTTCATACGGGACCTTCAACTCGTCTAAAACGTTACAAGCATGACTCATCGTTTCCCAATCAGAAGTACTTCCCATAATGACACCAACTAATGGCTTTGACATATTGACCTCCTACATTTCTTTTAAACTCTTTTTTATTTTAAAATAATAATAATTACTATCTAATAGATTAACTTTCAATATCGCCAAACAGCTAGAAATGATATCACTATAATGGTGCATAGAGATACCAGGGTTCAATTAAATAACAAAACAAAAAGCCCAAGATTCAATATGCTATAGCTCTATGAAGAGGAAGCAATTCAATACTTGGACTGATGAATATAATTTATATGTTATCGGCTCTAGAAAAAAGTCAGTTTTCGCCTATATCGTTAGATTTAGACAGAAAAAAACTATATTTTTCAAAGACATAAAATTAATCAATCGTTTGATTAAAATGGTCGATTAGCCTTTAACTACAAGTATATTTGCTTTTCTTCATAGTCTAACGATTTACGGTCATTAGGTAGAGACTTCTGGGCCATATTCCCAATATTATATGAGGAAAATATAATTTCACGTTTTCTTTTCGACTTAATCTTAGCAGTTTGTTAGAAGATTTGTCAACGAAAATCGAACGTTTTGTGAAAAAAATTGAATGATCGTTCGTTTTTAGTCCGTTAACTTACCCTCAAATACAACTTTTTGCTCTTTTACAACTGTTTCGAGCTTTCCGTTCGTTTTTACTTCGTGAAAAACTGGTTCTTCCATTCGTCTTATCGGTGTGTATCCTTCTAAAGCCATTCGATCAAGACATTGAGAGATCGTTTCTCCCTCTTCTACAAAGAATTTTTTCTTTTTTTGTTTCTTCTCCACTGCTTGCTACCTCCGAATTCCTTTTACCCAGAAACCACCATAGAAAGTTTTTGGCTCATGGGAAATTATAAATGCCTTAGGATCTAAATCTTGTATCGTTTTATATAAGGTTTTTTCTGATTTTCTTGAAGTTAATATTTCCATCATTAACCGTTCACCCTCACGACCGTGGGCAACCCAATTTGTTACACCATACCCTTTGTCTCTAAGGGCATTAGGGATATCTGGCTCATACTCTTTCGTAATTACATTTACAGTAATATACCCCAAAGCTAGCTTTTCTTCAATTTTCATTCCAACTAATACTCCAATCGAATAACCGATCGCATAGGCAATTAAATTCTCAACACGGTCAAGATTATCTAACACTAGTCCCAAGCCAATAATATAGATGATGACCTCTACAATACTCGTGATCGCAGCAAAATAACGTTGACCCTTTAATGTGAAAATCATCCGAATTGTAAACAAGGTGACATAAACAATGTTAATCACTAAAATGATCGTAATCATTCCAAGCGCATTACTTAGGATAAAATCAAGCAATTGAATACCTCCTAACCTTTACCTTATTTTGCTAAGAAACCCCATAAGCTTGAACCCTTCTTGGTAGAATAACATTGTTAGACTAAATTTTAAAGGATTTAACTTAATCAAAACAGCCTACTTTTTAACATCATACCCTGTACACATTATGGGAAACATACAGCAGATAAGTAAATAAAGGAGGCGCTAGTTAAATGAGGAGACAAACAAAGGCAAACAAACTTACATTTTCTTTCAGGGTTATATTGATTTTAGTTTTGACTATCTCAGCTCTATCAACGGATATTCATGCTAATGAATCACAGCTACCTGAGGCACCTATATTTATTGACGGTCAGCCCTTCACTTCAAAATATATGATGAGAGCTGGGCAACTATTAGTTCCTGCCATTTTTCTAAAACACACTGGTGCATATGTCAATTGGAATGAACAATATAAGTCTATTGTTTTTCGAGTAAAAGATAAGCTGTTTGCTTTACCGGTAGGGAAAAATTATTCAGATGACTATATTAAAGAGGAAAACGTGTGGAAAAGGAGCCCCCTACCAACAGCAACAATCGAATTTAACGGTGAACCTTTCGTTCCTTTAGTTGATGTTGCCAGAAAGTTAGGAATGAGCGTGCACTATGATTCTAATATATCTCGTACATTTATAAGAAGTAATTTAGTCATTAAACCTAATACAATTATGAAAGGGAACAAAACAGAAAAACTTGTTGCCCTAACATTCGATGATGGACCAGAAGATTACTACACACCGCAAATTCTTGACATTCTAAAGGAGAAAGGAGTTCCAGCCACTTTTTTTGTTATGGGAAAACAAATTAAGGCTTTCCCTGAAGAGATGAAACGGATTGTTAACGAAAATCATGGTATCGCAAACCATACATGGAATCACCCAAATCTTACTAGGACTTGGACAGCCACTGTTAGAGAGGAAATATTGGCAACTCAAAGGGAAATGGAAAGATTGGTTGGGAGAAAACCCGATATATTTCGTCCTCCATTTGGAGCCATTACGAAATCAGACATTGCTGTTTTGAATGAGCTTGGAATGAGGAATATCATGTGGTCTGTTGACACTCTTGATTGGAGCGGTTTAACAGGAGATGAAATTGTTAACATTGTTCTTCGAGATATTTCGCCAGGTGGGATTATCCTTCAGCATAATTTCCAATCAAATGCACGTCTTTTAGATGGAACGGTTCAGGCACTTCCGAAGATCATCGAAGAACTTCAAGCAAGAGGATACAAATTTGTTACTGTTCAAACGCTGTTAGCTAATTAATTCTAAGACCTAGATTAGGGCCTGTAATTTACAATTCTTTAAAAACCATAACATGGCTCAGTCCAAATTTGAACTGAGCCATGTTTTCATATAATTATTGCTTATTGCACTAACTCATCCATAGAGAAAATATAAAGTAATGCATTCGTTACTTCAAGAACAAAAATTAAAATTTTCCAGATAATAATGATATATTTCATCTGAAGTCGCAAATATTGTCCCATCTTTCATGCCAATAGCAACAACAGCCTGTAGAATACTACTCGTTAACTTAAAATTTTAATTAGCTCCTACGCTTTTACTTCTTCTTTCCAACAAAATAGTATCCCGCCATACACCATCCATTTTACCTATACGTTCTCGTCGTCCCACTTCTCGAAAACCGTTTTTATAATGTAATTTGAGGCTTGGTACATTTTCAGGGAAAATTCCAGATTGTAACGTCCAAAGTCCATTTTCTTCACTTTTTTCAATTAACGACTTTAAGAGTAAACTTCCTATTCCTTTTCCCTTACTAATTTGACTAACGTATACACTTACTTCTGCAACCCCTGCATAGACACATCTACTTGAGACAGGACTTAATGCAGCCCAACCTAAAACTTTACCTTCTGTGCGTGCAACTATTCGGTATTCTAACAAATGACTGTTATCCCAATCTTCCCAAGAAGGAGCTTCTCTTTGAAAGGTTGCATCTCCAGTAGCAATTCCTTCAAGATAGATTTCTCTAACTTGTTCCCAGTCTTCTGGGAGCATTTTATCAATAAATATTGTACTTTCCATTTGACCACATACCTCCCTTTTACCTTTATTTTATTTATATTAAAGAACTTAATTTATTCTTCATACAGATAGGTAAGGATTTGAAGTTATCGCCTCCTTTCCCCCCCCGTTCACACCGTACTGAAGCTTTCACCTCATACGGCGTTCCAACTCTAATCCACTTTTCACCTGAGTAATGTGACCATTCTCTATTTTGGGTAGAAGCGTTTCGCACAACTATCCTGCTCGTTCGTATGTATATTTTTCACAAATTCAGTATTAATCTCTATTATATTTCAACATAAAATACCAATATCCTTGTGAGTTTATTATTCAATTTGAGAACTACAAAGATCTATTTGAGTTTATCTATATGTAATTTTACACTTATGTTTGTGTGTATCGAGGATACGTTATGAGGAGTACCGCAGGAAAGCCACTGACCTCAATCACTTCATGAGATACTTCATTGATTTCCTTCGTGCTGCTTTGCGTCGAGGAAGCTTACTTCGAAGCTACGCTAGTAGACGCAGACAAGCTGGTGACCTCGTTAACATCGTGAGTTACTTCAATGATAATCGTCATGCAGCTTTGCGACGAGGATACGACGTGAGGAGTACCGCAGGAGCACAATAACCTATTCCCCCTACTAAAACTTACTATCATGACAAAACAAAAAACACATTCGCAAATGAATGTGTTTTTTTGTGCCTAGCAACGTCCTACTCTCACAGGGGGAAACCCCCAACTACCATCGGCGCTGAAGAGCTTAACGATCGTGTTCGGCATGGGAAC